>NZ_JANQCZ010000001.1:0-182153 GCF_024723605.1 Campylobacter sp. LMG 17559 | reverse complement strand
TTAGCATTTTAATTTTTTAATAACACTGTCTAATTTTTTACTATCTCCATCTTTTAAATCTTCTAAAGCCTCTATAGCAGGAACGAAATCTTCCATTTCATCAAGATAGTTTTCTAAAGCATTGCGTAAAATTTCAGCCTTTTTCTTTTTAGAAAATTTTGCAGTTTGATTTAAGCGTTCGTAAAGTTCTTCTGAAAGAGTTAGAGTGTATCTTTTATTCATTGTTTAGCCTTTATTTTGGTCTTATTGCTTCTTGGCAAGCTTTACATTTATAATTTGCGTTAGTTGTTTGTATTTTTTGATGAATTTCATAAGGAACTTTGTGAATTTTATTTGCACAAGAACAAATGTATTCATAAAATTCTTGCAATTCACCTAGGTTTGTACTTTTGTCTTTTTTGCTAAGTTGGGCTTGATGCCATTTTTCTATTTTCATATCTTCTCTTAAAATATGCTCTAAAAGCCATTTTGATGCAATTATATTAAGTTTTTCTTTTAAATCATTAGTACTTTTTAAATTTTGGATCAAATCTATCATGGATTGTATGATACTTTTATGAATTTTTTGATGATTAGCAAGTTCAGGATAGCCTATTTTTGCCATATATTTTTCTTCTTCGGCAAAATGTTCTTTCATGTAATTGAAAAAATCCGCAAGTAAAAATTTAATCTGTCCTTTGTGAATAGGTTTATCCGAAATCATCTCAACATTGGCAGCAAGCTCAAAAAGTTTTTGGTGCTGCTTGTCGATTTCTTCATTGTGAATACTATATTTGTCGCACCATTTTGGTAACATACTAAAACCCCTTGTTTGGTTTGTGGGAGAGTTCTTGATGTATTATAATTTACAATATTTTAAATTATGATTAATTTTTATTAAATTTCGGTTTTTTCTTTACATAAAATTAAATTAGTAGAGCATTTTTTACATTTAAATTGTACTTTAGAATATTGTATTTTTAAATGAATTTCATAAGGAACTTTATGAATTCTACCTTCGCATTGGCATTGATATAAGAAATTTTTTATTTTTGGTTTTTCTTCTTCAAAGCTATCTGAAGAATTTTTTATTTGCGTACTTTGTTTCCAATACTCTATCATCATATCATGCTGAATGATATGTTCTATAAGCCATGAATTAACCACTATGTATAATTTTTATTTTAGGTCATTGGTGCTTTTTATGCTTTGTATGAGTTTTATCATAGATTTTGTGATTTGTTTATGCATGAGTTTATGTTGGTTTAAGTAAGGATAATTAATTTCAGCCATGTAGTTTTCTTCATCTTGAAAATGAATTTTAATATAGTGAAAAAATTCAGCAACTATCTTTTTAAGTTCTACTTGATAAATTGGTCTATCTGAAATTTCTTCAACTCTAGCAGCAAGTTCAAAAAGTTTTTTTATGTTGTTCATCAATTTTTTCATTATTAATGCTATATTTTTTATCCCATTCAGGTAACATAAAAATCCTAACAGTATAAATTATAAAATAGTTAATATTTTATAAATATTTTGCTTTAATTCTACTAAATTCACACTCAATTTACATAAAAAAAATATAATGTTTTAAGAAAATATGATAAAAAGGTTAAAAATGGCTACACAAATTCTTTTGTTAGAAGATGATATTAATTTAGGAGAAATTGTTAGTGAATTTTTAGAAGAAGAAGGTTTTATGGTTACTTTAGTCGATAATGCTCAAGATGCGCAAGATAAAGCTTATGAGAAAAATTTTGATTTATGGATTTTAGATGTAAAAGTTCCACAAGGTGATGGTTTTAGCGTGCTTAAAAATTTAAGAGAAGCTGGCAAATATACTCCAGCTATTTTTATGACTTCATTGAATACTACTATGGATTTACAAAAAGGTTTTGAAAGCGGTTGTGATGATTATATTAAAAAGCCTTTTGAATTGCAGGAGTTAAAAATAAGAATTAATGCTATTTTAAAGCGTTCTTTTGCTCATAAAAATGAAGATTATGAAGACTTGGGAAATGGTTTTAAATTTGCTTTTATTTCACAAACTTTATATCAAGACGATAAACCTTTAACCCTGCCTTTAAAAGAATTAAAGCTTTTATCTTTGCTTTTAAAAAATAAAGGTAAATTTATAGATACTGCTTGTATTTTTGAAGAAATTTGGGAGTATGATCAAGAGCCAAGTGAGCTTAGCTTAAGAGCTTATGTAAAAAATTTACGAAAAATTTTAGGCAAAGATAGTATTGTCAACCAAAGAGGAAGAGGGTATTGTTATGTATGAAGCCAAGCGCGTTGCGTGGCAAATTCTTTCTTTGTATTTAGTGAGTATAGGAAGTGTTCTTATAGTGCTTTTTGGCGTATGGTATGCAAAGTTAATAGAAGAATTAATAGCTGAACATAGCATAAAATTAAGACAAGAACATCGTTTTGTAATTTTACAAATGGAAAAGTTACGTTTTGAGCCTATAGAAAAAGGTGCTAGAAAAATTGCTCAAATTTCTAATATAAAATTTGCAATATTTGATAGAACAAAAGTTTATTTTTCTAATCTTGACTTGCCTGCTCAAACAACATTTTTTAAACTTAATAACGCAAATATTTATAATAATAACACTCTAATTTATGTGGCTGATGTGAATTTAAATAATTTATTGCTTGCAAATACTCAAGGACAAGATGCTTTGGAGGTCCTAGGTGATGTTAATCGTTTGAGGGTTTTAGTACAAGGTGATGATATCTCCAAAGAACTTGGATTTATAAGATTTAAAGTAGCTTTGGCTATGGTTTTTTCTTTGATTTTTGTAAGTATAATGGCTTATTTTATACTAAAATTTGCACTCAAGCCTTTAGAAATGAGAATAAGATTTTTAAATAATTTTATAAAAGATACCACTCATGAGATTAATACTCCAATTAGTGCGATATTAATGAGTGTAGAAGGTTTAGAAAGAAAAAAGAATTTTGAAGAAGTTAAAGCTTTAAAGCGTGTAAAAATAGCTGCTTTGACTTTGAGTCATTTGTATTCAGATTTAACTTTTTTAAATTTTTCTCAAGTTTATGAGGCTAAAAAGGATTGGATATTTTTAAAAGATTTGATTAAAGAAAGAATGGAGTATTTTAAGATATTTTTGGAGCAAAAAAATATCAACCTAGAGCTTAGCTTGGAAGATGGTGGAAAAATTTATGCCAATAAAGAACAGTTTTTTAAAATGTTTGATAACCTTGTTAATAATGCTATAAAATATAATGTAAAAAATGGACATATCAAAATAATGCTTTTGGAGCAAAGACTTATAATAGAAGATAGTGGCTGTGGTATAGCAAAGGAAAATTTGGCCAACATTTTTGAGCGTTATTCGAGATTTAATGAAAATCAAGGTGGTTTTGGTATAGGGCTTTCTTTAGTGGATAAAATTTGTAAAGATCATAACATTAACATAAAAGTAGAAAGTGAGCTAAATAAAGGAACAAAATTTATTTTAACTTGGAAAAATTAAAATTATTTATTGCTCATTTTAGCCTTTTCTTTGGCATTTATAAGTGTTGTGATAAATTCATTTAAATTTTTAGTATCGTTTTGATTTAGAGTTTGTGAGGTATGATTTAGCATTTGAGTGATTAAAACTTCGTTGCTTAAGTCATTATCACCAAATTCTCTAGCCTTTTGTAAAATTTTTAAAGCAAGCAAATTTTTTACTTCATACATTTTAATCCTTTAAATAAATCACGCTAACAATGCGCTTTGGAGTTTGGTTTTTTCTATAAGAAAAAAATCTTTCATCATCAAAAGTGCAAAGATTGATATCAAAAATATCATTAATACCTAATTCTTTTGCTTGAAATTTAACTAATGCTTTTAAATCAAGCTTATTTTCATGTAAAAAAGGTGCAAAATTTTCTTTGCTATAATTTAAAATCTCACCATTAATTTCATAATTTTTAGCACAAATTCCTGTTGAAATGATGAGTTTTAAATTCTTGGTTTGAGTGTTAAAGTTTTTTTGCATTTTCAAAACAGCTTCTTTTAAGATATTTTCAAAACAACCTTTTCTGCCTGAATGCAAAGCTGCTATGGCTTTATTTTTATTATCATATAAAAGTAAAGGCAAGCAATCAGCGCTTAAAATGCACAAAGCTACATTTTTTTCATTGCTAATTATTCCATCAGCATTAAAGTGAAAATCTTTATTATAGCGAGTGATGATATTAGAATGAATTTGATTTAAAAATACACACTTTTTTATAGAATTTTCCCAAGGAAAAATATTATCATGAATTTTTGCTCTAAAAATATTATAATCTTGATCAAAGGCTACAAAAGCTTTTGCAAAATCATTTTCTAATAAAGTGATGCAATCTTGTCTATTTGTTGCCATGAAATTTCTTTTTTATAATTTAATTGTCTGTGTATATATCTTGCTAAAAGATCACTTTCTATATTAACGCGTCTTCCTATGGTGTAATTTTTAAACAAGGTTTCATTAAAGGTTATAGGAATGATAGTTAAGCGAATACCATCTTTTAAAACTTCATTGATAGTCAAGCTCACCCCATCTATGGCTACACTTGCTTTATTTGCCATATAAATTTGTATATCATCAGGACATTTAATATAAAAATCAACTCCATTTTCTTTTTTGGAAATATTAGTAATTTCACCTATACCATCAATATGCCCTTGCATTAAATGTCCATCTATTCTATCGCCATAAGCTAGTGCAGGTTCAATATGTACGTAATCTTTTAAATTTTCAATAGCTATGTGAGTTCTTGTTTCATAAGAAAGTTCAAGATTAAAACCATCATCAAAAAGTTTTGTTACGCTCAAACACACACCATTAACTGCTATGCTATCGCCTAGTTTTGGTTTGTAATTTGCTTTTAATCTTAAAGTGTTGTTTTGATATGATTTAACAAAGGCTAATTCGCGGATTAATCCATTAAACATTCAATACCTTTAATTTTTATGAGATTTTATCTAAAACTTTTAAATTTCGAAAAATATTTTTAGTGTTTTATTTTAAAAAATATTATATAATTTTTGCCTTTTTATAAAAATGAGGTCAAAATATGTATGATATAATCGTAATAGGTGGCGGACATGCTGGAGTTGAGGCTAGTGCCGGGGCTGCTAGAATGGGCAAAAAAACTTTACTTTTAACTACTTTAATCGAGCAAATTGGTGCAGCAAGTTGTAATCCTGCCATAGGTGGTTTAGCAAAAGGACATTTAGTAAAAGAGCTTGATGCTATGGGTGGACTTATGGGGCAAATTACCGATGAGGCTGGAATTCAATTTAGAATTTTAAATGAAAGCAAAGGTGTTGCAGTGCGCGGAAGTAGAGCGCAAATTGACATGGATGCTTATAGAATTTGTGCTAGAAATAAGCTTTTAAAACTTGAAAATTTAGAAATTTCTCAAGAGCAAGCTTTGTCTTTACTTATAGAAAATGATGAAGTTAAGGGCGTTAAAACTAATTTAGAAAATACATATTTTGCCAAAAAAATCATACTTACAACAGGAACTTTTTTAAACGGACTTATCCATATAGGTGAAACCAAGCTTCAAGCAGGTAGGGTAGGTGAGCTTGCGTCTGTAAATTTGGGAGATTACTTAAAACAAAGTGGTTTAAAAGTAGGAAGATTAAAAACAGGAACTTGTCCAAGGGTTGATGCTAAAAGTATTGATTTTAGTGTTTTAGAAATTCAACCTGGAGATGAAAATCCTAAAGCTTTTAGCTTTAAAACAAAAAATTTTAAACCTAATCAACTTCCATGTTATATAGCAAGAACAAATTTAAAAACACATGAGATTATAAAAAGTAATTTTTACCGTGCTCCGCTTTTTACGGGGCAAATTGAAGGTATAGGGCCAAGATATTGTCCTTCTATAGAAGATAAGATTAATCGTTTTGGTGATAAAGAAAGTCATCATTTATTTATAGAGCCACAAACTAAAGATGCGACTGAATATTATATCAATGGCTTTTCTACCTCGCTTCCTTATGAAGTGCAAATTGCAATGCTAAGAAGTATAAAAGGTTTTGAAAATGCTAAAATCACGCGTTTTGGCTATGCTATAGAGTATGATTATATTGATCCAACAGAACTAAAACATACTTTAGAAACCAAAAAGATTAAAAATTTATATTGTGCTGGGCAAATTAATGGAACCACTGGTTATGAGGAAGCTGCTGCGCAAGGTTTTATGGCAGGAGTGAATGCGGTTTTAGCAATTGATGAAAAAGATCCTTTTGTGTTAAGGCGTGATGAGGCTTATATAGGGGTGTTGATTGATGATTTAGTGATGAAAGGCACTAAAGAGCCTTATAGAATGTTTACTTCAAGAGCTGAGTATAGATTGCTTTTAAGAGAAGAAAATGCCATTTTAAGACTTGGAGAATATGGATATAATTTTAAACTTTTAAGTCAAGAAGATTATGCATATATTGACAGTATAAAACAAAATGTTGATAAAGGACTTGAGTTTTTGCTTCAAACTACATGGACACCAAGTAAGCAAAATAATGAATTTTTACAAAGCATTGAAGAGGAAAAGATCACTTCAATAGTGAGTTTACAAAAAATTGTTGCAAGAGCTAGTTTTAATATAGAAAAATTAAAAGCTTTAGATGAAATGTTTAAAAATATGGACGAGTATTCTTTAAATGAAATTTTAAATGAAGCAAAGTATTATCATTATATTGCAATGCAAAAAGCACAAATTGAAAAAATGAAAAATTTAAATGATTTGAAAATCCCTGAAAATTTTGACTTTAAAAGTGTGAGTGGATTGAGTAATGAAGTAGTGGAAAAACTGCAAAAATTTAATCCACCAACTATTTTTGCTGCTTCGCAAATTAGCGGTATTACTCCTGCTGCTTTGGATATTTTACATATTTATATCAAAATGAAAAAACAATAGATAATAAATTTATCTATTGTTATGATTTAAAACAAACATTTATTTTTGTTTTTAAATAAATATCCATATATCTTAAATCAAGCTTTTTATACCAAAGAAAAAATTTATCATTTTTTAGATAAACTGCTAAGTTTTACAAAAAAATCAAAACAAAGGAAGTAAAATGGCTACATCTGAAAGTAGACGAAGCTTTATGGGCTTTGCCTTTGGAACGGTAGCTGCTGTGGGTGGTGCTTTTTCATTAGTTGCAATGAAAAAAACATGGGATCCACTCCCAAGTGTAAAAGCAGCAGGTATTACTACTGTAGATCTTTCTGGCATGAAAGAGGGCGAGCTTAGAACAATTGAATGGCGTAAGAAGCCTATATTTATCTTAAAAAAAGATGCAGATATGGCAAAAGATAGCAATAGAGATGTTGTTGTAGGTGATGTTGCTTATACTGTAGTTATTGGTCTTTGTACGCATTTAGGCTGTATTCCAGCTTACGCTCCAAGCGAAAAATTATTTAAGTGTGCTTGCCATGGTGGTGAATTTGACACCAGTGGTAAAAATGTATTTGGTCCTCCTCCAAGACCTTTGGACATTCCTCCTTTTAGAATTGATGGAACAAAATTAGTATTAGGCGAAGAAGGTCCAGAATATAAAAAAATGATCGCGGAGGCTTAATATGGCACAGATAAAAAAAGCAAATGGTATTGTAGATTGGCTTGATCAAAGATTAGCTGTAAATAAGCTTTTTAATGTTTTAATGGCTCAATATTGGATACCAAAACAAATTAACTTCTTATGGGCAATGGGTGTTATTTTAACTACTCTTTTTGCTATTTTATTTATTTCAGGTTTATTTTTAGTAATGTATTACAAGCCAGATGTAGCTTTGGCTTTTGATAGCGTAAATAAAACCATTATGCAAGAAGTGGAGTATGGGTGGCTTTGGCGTCATATGCACGGTGTGGCTGCTTCGGTTGTATTTTTAATCATATATATCCATATGTTAACAGGAATTTATTATGGCTCTTATAAAAGAGGCCGCGAAATGATTTGGATTAGTGGTATGCTTTTATTTGTTGTATTTTCAGCAGAAGCATTTAGTGGATATATGTTGCCTTGGGGGCAAATGAGTTTTTGGGCTGCTCAAGTTATTACTCAACTTTTTGGTGGAATTCCTTTTATAGGTGATGCGTTGGTTATTTGGATAAGAGGAGATTTTGCAGTTTCAGATCCAACTTTAACTAGATTTTTTATGTTGCATGTATGTTTATTGCCTATTGTGATTTTAGCAATTATTGCATTTCACTTTTATTCTTTAAGAATTCCTCATGTAAATAATGAAATTTCAGAAGAAATTGATTTTGATTTAGAAGCTGAAAAATATTTAGCAGGTGATACAAAAGGTTCTAAAGTTATTCCTTTTTGGCCAGGATTTTTAGCTAAAGATTTTATGTATATTGCGCTATTTATGATTTTCTTTTTTTACTTGGTATGTTTTAAATTCAATTTTGCAATGGATCCAATCAACTTTGACCCAGCAAATTCTTTAAAAACACCTCCTCATATTTATCCTGAATGGTATTTCTTGTGGAGTTATGAAGTTTTAAGAGGATTTTTCTTTGATGTTGGAAGCATTAAAGCTTTTGATATAGGACTTGCAGCATTTGGTATAGCACAAATTATTTTCTTCTTATTACCTTGGCTTGATAGAAGTGATGTTGTAAAACCAGCACATGAAAGACCAATGTTTTTTGTATGGTTTTGGGTATTATTGATAGATTTAATTGTACTAACAGTTTATGGAAAACTTCCTCCAACAGGAATTAATGCTTGGATAGGATTTTATGCTTCTATGGTATTTTTACTATTATTGTTAGTAGTCTTACCAATTATTACTATCATGGAAAGAAAAAGGGGCTAATAATGAGAGAATTAAAAATATTTTTTGTAGTTGTCTTTTTCACAGGTTTAGTTTATTGGGGGGTTGAGCCTTACGCGCATTCAGTGATGAATCCTCCTTCAACTCCAGTTAATTTTGACTTTGCAAAAGCTGATGCAGAATTTACCAAAGGTGAAGTTGCTTTAAAAGAAAAAGCAGCAGTGGATGCTAATGCTTCAGGAAGTGAAAAAGCTATAGCTAATGCTCAAAAAGCATTAGAACTTGCAAAAAGCCAAGAAGAAGCTACTAAGCAATTGTGGGAAAAAATCGCAAAAATCGATTTTAGCAAAGGTAATGCACAAAAAGGAAAAGAACTTTTTGAAGGAAATTGTATTGCATGTCATGGTGTGAAGGCTGTCGGAATTCCTGCTACTATTACAGATTCTTCTTTGGGTGTAACACCTCCTGATTTAAGTGATGCGGGTGCTATCTATGATGAGAAATTTTTAGCAGCATTGATTGTTGATCCAGTTAAAGCTTTACAAATTTCACATAAATTTAATGATGAAAATCCATTCTTAATGCCTGCTTATCCTTTAAGTGGCGATGAAACACAAGATAATCAAGATTTAGCAGATTTAATTGCATTCTTTAAAAATACAGCTAGTGAATATGAAAAAGAATTTGATGCAAAATTAAAAGCTGATTTAGAAGAAAAATATGCTAAAAATCAAGAGCTTTCAGAGCAAGCAAAAACAGCTTTAATTGCAAAAGAGTTTGATTTTGCTAAAAACAAACATACATTTGAAAATGCTTGTGGAAGATGCCATGATGTAAAATATGATGGCTTTGTTTCAAGCTCAAATATGAGTGATTTAAAAAATTATCTTGGTATGACACCTCCAGATTTATCTATGATGATTCGTTCTAAAGGTGCACATTATCTTGAAATCTTCATCAATGAACCTCAAAAGAAAATTCATGGAACTGCTATGCCAAGAGTTGGTTTGAATGAAAAAGCACAAACTCAAGTTATTAATTATCTTGAAAAAGTTGGTGATAGTAAAAAAGAAGAAAGAGAGCAAACAGGAATTTATATCATGATATTCTTTGCTATCTTAAGTATTTTTGCTATAGGCTGGAAAAGATCAGTTTGGTCAAAACTACACTAATTTACCCAAAGAACGCCTTGTGGCGTTCTTTTTCTTCAATAATAAGCTAAATATAAAATAAAATTTGATATAATATTCTTTCATTTCACACGCATTAATTTCCTTATTAGGTTGCTTATGGGTTAAAGAATGCGGAGGAATAAACCTAATTATTTTATTTCAAGGAGAATTTCATGGTAAGCATGAGAGATTTATTAGAGTGTGGTGTACACTTTGGACACCAAACAAGAAGATGGAATCCAAAAATGAAAAAATTTATTTTTGGAGAAAGAAAAGGTATCTATGTAATTGATTTACAAAAAACACTTAGATACTTTAGATATACATATAACATCGTTCGCGATGCTGCTGCAGAAGGTAAAACAATTTTATTTGTTGGTACTAAAAAACAAGCTGGTGGAGCGATTAAAGAATATGCTGAAAAATGCGGTATGCCTTATGTAAATCATAGATGGCTTGGTGGTATGATGACTAACTTTGGAACTATCCGCCAATCGATTAGAAAATTAGAAGTTATAGAAAAAATGGAAGAAGATGGAAGTATTAAACTTTTAACTAAAAAAGAAGCTTTAATGCTTACTAGAAAAAAAGAAAAATTACTAGCATATCTTGGTGGTATTAGATATATGAAAACTCAACCTGATATGATTTTTGTTATTGATACTGTTAAAGAAAAAATTGCGGTACAAGAAGCTAATAGATTAAAAATCCCTGTGGTTGCTCCACTAGATACAAACTGCGATCCTGATTTAGTTGATTTCCCAATTCCAGGAAATGATGATGCGATTCGTTCAGTTCAACTTTTCTGCCAAGAAATGGCTGAAGCAATCAATGAAGGTAAAGCTTTAAGAGAGCAAGATGGTGAAGTAAATGAAGAACAACCAATCTCTGAAGAAGAAAAAAAAGAAGTTTTAGAAGAAGCTATGAGTGAAGAAGATTTTGAAGGAGATAAAGAGTAATGGCTGAAATCACTGCACAAATGGTAAAAGAACTGCGCGAAAGTACTGGCGCAGGTATGATGGATTGTAAAAATGCTTTAAAAGATACAGATGGTGATTTTGAAAAAGCAGTACAACTTTTAAGAGAAAAAGGACTTGGAAAAGCTGATAAAAAAGCTGATCGTTTAGCTGCTGAAGGTTTGGTAAGTGTAAAAGTAAGTGATGATTTAAAATGTGCAACTGTAAGTGAAATCAATTCTGAAACCGATTTCGTTGCTAAAAATGAACAATTTATTGCTTTAACAAAAGATACAACAGCACATATTCAAGCTAAAAGCCTTCAAAATGTTGAGCAGTTGCATTCAAGTGAGATTAATGGTGTTAAATTTGAAGAATATTTAAAAAATCAAATTGCAACTATAGGTGAAAATTTAGTTGTAAGAAGATTTGCTACTGTAAAAGCTGGAGCTAGTGGAGCAGTAAATGGTTATGTTCATTCTAATGGACGCGTGGGTGTTATTATTGCTGCAGCTTGTGATAGCGAAGCTACGGCTAATAAGTGTGGAGAATTTTTAAAACACCTTTGTATGCATATTGCTGCAATGAAACCAAGTTATTTATCTTATGAAGAGCTTGATATGGATTTTGTAGAAAATGAATATAAAGCTTTAGTTGCAGAGTTGGAAAAAGAAAATGAAGAAAGAAGAAGATTAAAAGATCCTAATAAGCCAGAGCTTAAAATTCCAAAATTTGCAAGTAGAAAGCAATTAACTCAAGAGATAATCCAAGAAGCTGAAGAAGCTATTAAAGCTGAACTTCAAGCACAAGGAAAACCAGAAAAAATTTGGCCTAACATTATCCCAGGTAAACTAAATAGCTTTATAGCGGATAATTCTCAGCTTGATGGTAGACTTACCCTAATGGGACAGTTTTATGCGATGGATGATAAAAAAACTGTCGAGCAAGTAATTGCAGAAAAAGAAAAAGAATTTGGTGGAGCTATTAAAATAGTAGAATTTATTCGTTTTGAAGTGGGTGAAGGTCTAGAAAAGAAAACTGAAGATTTTGCTGCTGAAGTTGCTGCGCAAATTGGTTAAAAATGGAACTTTTAAAAGCGGAAAATTTAAGCCATAGTTTTGATATTCCGCTTTTTGAAAATCTAAATTTTACTTTAAATGCAAAAGATTGTATTGCAATATGTGGAAGTAGTGGGTGTGGCAAATCTACTCTTTTGCATATTTTATCTACCTTGTTAAAACCTCAATCAGGAAAAGTTTTTTATAATAATCAGGATTTGTATTCCTTAAACGATGAAGCTTTATTAGAAATTCGTAGAAAAGATTTTGGGATTATTTTTCAAATGCATTATTTATTTAAAGGTTTTTTAGCTTTTGAAAATATAGAGCTTGCAAGTATTTTGAGTAGGCAAAATATCGATTATGAGTTATTAAAAAAACTTGATATTGTTGATTTAATGAATCAAAAGATCACAAAATTAAGTGGTGGACAGCAGCAACGAGTAAGTATAGCTAGAGTTTTAAGTAAAAGACCAAAAATCATTTTTGCTGATGAGGCTACTGGTAATTTAGATTTTAAAAATGCTTTAAATGTGTTAGATATTTTGATTGGTTATGTCAAAGAAAATAATGCAGCTTTAGTTTTTGTGACTCACGATCAAGAACTTGCTAAAAAATGTGATAGGATTTATCATTTAAGTAATTATGGAATTTGTTAAATATTTAGGCGATGAAAATGTTGTAATTTTCATGCTTTTATTTGCCAGAATGAGTGGATTAATAGTATTTTTCCCTTTTTTTTCTCACAATAGTATACCTTTGGTAGTAAAAACAACTTTAGCTTTATTTTTAACAATGTTTTTATATCCTTTGGCAAAACTTGAAAATAATACACCTGATTCTTTTTTTATTTTGTATCTTTTAAGTGAAGTGCTTTTTGGGATGGTTGCAGGTTTAATTTTACAAATGATTTTCGCCATTTTACAAATGGCAGGTGAGCAAATTTCTTTTACCATGGGTTTTTCTATGGCTAGTATTTTAGATCCAGCTACAGGTGCTAATACTCCAGTAATTTCTCAAGTTTTAAATTTGCTTGCATTGTTGGTTTTTTTAGCATTTGATGGTCATCATTTGGTATTGCTTTTTATATCTAGTTCATTAGATTATATTAGTTTGGGTGGATTTTATCCGCATGAGAATTTAATGCTTTATTTGAATAAAGCTATGGTAAATATCTTTGTGCTCGGTTTTTCTATGGCTTTTCCTATTTTAGCAATATCTTTATTATCAGATGTTATTTTTGGTATGCTTATGAAAACTATGCCACAATTTAATCTTTTAGTGGTGGGTTATCCTATCAAGATATTTTTATCTTTTGCGGTGCTTATTGCTATTTTACTCATCATGATGCAGTATTTTAAAAATTTAATGTTAAAAAGTTTTGAGCATATGGAGTTATTGTTTTTCAATATATAAGCAATAAATAATTAAAAATGTTTTAAAATAATACATTTCTTTAACTTGGGAGATGACAGATGAAGGTTGTGCTGATAAATTCTAATGTAGCTGTTTCAAAATTAATTAGTTTAGGGGTTCAAAAACTAGGTTATGAATTTGAAGAGCTTGCAAATGCTGAAGAACTTGAAGAATTTTATGATATTATCATCATAGATCATGATATTGAAGCTAATTTAGATGAATTGAAAAGTAAATGCAATAGATTGATTTATTTATTGCCTAGAAACCAAGAGCAAGTAGAAGGCGTAGAGTGTTTATATAAGCCTTTTTTACCGACTGATTTTATAGAACTTTTGGGTAATGAAAAAACTTTAAGTGAAAGTAAGGATAGTACTTTAGAAGAAGATGAATTGAGTTTTGATGAGGATGTTTTGATTGATAAAGATATGCCTTTAGATGGAAATGAACTTTTGGCTGGTATTGATTTGTCTGAGCATGAAGAAAGTTTAAGTGAAGATGATTTAAATCTGCAAGAAGATTTTTTTGAAGAAAATTTAGATAATTCATTAGAAGCTGAAGATAAATCTAAATTATCAAATGAAGCTGATATTGACAAGGAATTAGATGATAAGTTAACATTAGTAGATGAACAACATGAAGAAAATATAGAAGAAAATATAGAAGAAAATATAGAAGAAAATATAGAAGAAAATATAGAAGAAAATATAGAAGAAAATATAGAAGAAAATATAGAAGAAAATATAGAAGAAAATATAGAAGAAAATATAGAAGAAAATATAGAAGAAAATATAGAAGAAAATCCCGCCGAATTTGATTCTCTTGATGATTTACCTATGGTTGAAGAAATGAGCGAAAAAGAGATGAGTTTTGATGATTTACCTGAAGATGCTCAATTTATTGGTGAAGCAAAAGATGATGATAGTGTTGCAGAAGAAAATGAACCTTTAGTAGAAGAGGTTTTTGAAGATGAAAGTATAGATGATTTTCAACCAGAAGAGGAGTTAAGCACTCAAGATAAAATAAAAGAAGAATTAGCTGCTATTGATGAATTAGATGAAGAATTTGGTGATATTGATGAGAATTTAATGAGTGATTTTGATATGCAGGATTTAAGTGAGGGTGAAGATTTACAAATGAAATCACAAGCCGATGTGAATGAGGAAAATATAGAGGAAGATATGAGTGAAGTTTTAGATGAAACGCAAGATGAATTTGTAAATTTAAACGAAAATGATATTATGTTAGCTTTAGGAGAAGAACTTGCTCCAGCTATTGTAGAAAAGAAAGAAATAAGCAAGGTAAACACTGAAGAAAAAGCAGAGAATTTACAAGAAGATGAAATGGTAAATGAGCTTAGTAAAAGCATAGCTCAAACTATCACTTCGAGTATTACTGATGATACTTTAAAAGCAGCCTTAAAAGGCATGAAAATGAATATAAACATTAACATAAGCTTTGATGAGGATAAACATTGAGTGGCCAAATTTTAATCATCTCAGGGCCAAGTGGAGCAGGGAAGAGTACCTTGCTTCAAAGGCTTTTTAGAGAAAAAGATAATATTTATTTTTCTATTTCAAGCACAACAAGAGCTCCTAGAGAAAATGAAAAAAATGGAGTAGATTATTTTTTTATTAGCGAAGAAGAATTTAAACAAGGTATAGAAAAAGGTGATTTTTTAGAATGGGCTTTGGTGCATAAAAACTATTATGGCACTTCGTTAATCCCTGTGAAAAAAGCATTACAAGAGGGTAAAAGTGTCATTTTTGATATCGATGTGCAAGGTTTTTGTATAGCTAAAGAAAAAATGCCTGAATATATTACTTCTGTTTTTATTACAACTAAAAATAAAAAAGAACTTGAAAAAAGATTGCTTAAGCGAAATACTGATAAAATAGAAGATATTAGCAAAAGATTGGAAAATGCTAGCGATGAAATGGCTTATTTAGATCGATATGATTTTTTAATCATAAATGATGATCTTGAAAAAAGCTATAGGGAGTTAGAAGCGGTTTTTGAAGCTTCAAAATTAAAAAGTACAAAACATGATTTAAAACAAATTCAAATTCAATGGAATAAAGGAGAATAAAATGCATATGCCAAGCGGAACTCAATGGTTGATTATATTACTTATAGTAGTGTTACTTTTTGGTGCAAAAAAAATTCCAGAGCTTGCTAAAGGCTTAGGAAAAGGTATTAAAACTTTTAAAGATGAAATGAATACAGAAGATGATAAAAAAATCGTTCAAGAAGACGCGCAAAAAATTGAAAAAATCAATGAAAAAGATGTTCTTGTAAAAGAAAATAACGAAGAAGTAAAAAAAGCTTAAGGCAATACATTGAAAACTTTAGTTTATAAAGAAATTAAAGAAAAACTAGGAAGAGATTTTATCTTAGAAAATCCCAAGAATAAAAATCTAGCTCATTTTGCCACGCCTTTGGCTTTTTCTTTGGCTAAAGAATTAAAGCAAAATCCTATGATAATTGCCAATGATATTGTTGCTAAGTTAAAAAATTGTGATTGTTTTGAAAGTGTAGAGGCTTTAAATGGTTATGTAAATTTTAAACTTTCAAAAACTTTTTTAAATTCTTTGGCTACGCAAGCTTTGGGCGATAGTGAAAATTTTGCAAAAGATGATAAAAAAGAGCAGAGTTTTTTACTTGAATATGTGAGTGCAAATCCGACAGGACCTTTACACATAGGACATGCTAGAGGGGCTATTTTTGGCGATACTTTAACTAGGGTTGCTAGGCATTTAGGGTATAAATTTGATACAGAATATTATGTCAATGATGCGGGTAATCAAATTTATCTTTTAGGTCTTTCTATATTACTTGCAGTAAAAGAGCATTGTTTAAAAGAGCAAGTTCAATATCCTGATGAGTATTATAAAGGCGAATATATCGTAGATGTAGCAAAAGAAGCTTTTGTTGATTTTGAAAAAGATTTCTTTGTAGAAGAAAACATTCCGCAATTAGCACTTTGGGCTAAGGATAAAATGCTTAAAATTATCAAGCAAAATTTGGCCGATGCTAAGATATTTATTGATACTTATGTGAGCGAAACGAGTTATTATAATGAATTAGAAAATACCTTAAAAGCTTTAAAAGAGCATGGTGGTACTTATGAACAAGATGGTAAAATCTGGCTTGCATCAAGTGCTAAAGGCGATGAAAAAGATCGTGTGATTATTAAAGATGATGGAAAAGGAACTTATCTAGCTGCTGATATAGTTTATCATAAAGATAAAATGAGCCGCGGTTATGATAAGTGTATTAATATATGGGGAGCTGATCATCATGGTTATATAGCTAGAATGAAAGCTGCTATGGAATTTTTAGGTCATGATAGTCAAAATCTTGAAATTATCTTAGCGCAAATGGTTTCATTATTAAAAAATGGTGAGCCTTATAAAATGAGCAAAAGAGCAGGAAATTTCATCTTAATGGGTGATGTTTTAGAAGATCTTGGTAGTGATGTGTTAAGATATATTTTTATTAGTAAAAAATGTGATACACATTTAGAGTTTGATGTAGACGAGTTTAAAAAAGAAGATAGTTCTAATCCCGTGTATTATATTAATTATGCTCATGCAAGAATTCATCAAGTATTTGCTAAAGCCGGTAAGAGTGTAGATGATGTTATGCATGCTAAATTTGAGAGTTTGAATGAAGATGGCATGAATCTTTTATTTGAAAGTTTAAATTTAAAAGCAGTGCTTAATGACGCATTTGAGTCAAGAGCCTTGCAAAAAATTCCTGATTATTTAAAAAATTTAGCTTCTTTATTTCATAAATTTTATAATGAAAATAAAGTAGTTGGTTCAGATAATGAAGATGAGCTTTTAAAACTTTTTGCCGTATGTGCTTTAAGTATTAAAACAGCTTTTGCGCTTATGGGGATAGAAGCAAAAAATAAAATGAATCACGATTAATTTTGATCGTGATTTTTACTTTTTTTAATACTTCTTGTCATCATAAAGCTTTGCTCAAAAAATAAAAGCAAAGTCACACTTACTCCTACTGCTAAGGCTAGTGTTACTGAAAGTGTTGTAAAAAAATGATCAAAAAATTGAATCAAGAAATTAGTCTTTTCGCTAATATCTTCTGAGCGTATAAAAGAAATTAAATACAATATGGCCTTATATGCATAAATTCCAGGTATCATAGGAATGAGAGCGGGAAAAGCTATGATTTCAGCAGGTGTTTTAAAAATCTTAGCTAAAAATAAACCAAGACAGCCTATACTAAAAGAAGCTATAAAGGTTGCAATAGCCAAGGTTTGAAAGCCAAAATATCCCATCAAGGTAAAGCGCATGCCATGAGCTATAGCGGCTAATATGGCTGAGAGTATGAGTGTTTTAAAGGGCGGATTACACACATAAGCAAAGCCAAAACCTGTTAAAGCTGCAAAAAACATATCCCAAAGTATAGAAGAATAATCAATCATCTTAAAATCCCAAAATCACTAATACTAAGAGTAGTATAAATTCCAATGGCAATACAACATACTAATATCGCTACGCTTATAATACGACTAAGTCCCATGAGTATATGATCTTTTAAAATGTCTATAACGGAGTTTATAAAATAAACCCCAGGAATTAAATACAATATACTAGAACCTAAAGCAACATTAGCTTCTTGCACGAGTTTTAAATCCACCCCAAAAAATACAATAAAAGAGGATAAAAAAGAACAAATAATGTATTGAATTCTTAAATCAATTTTTATTCTAGTGAGTAAAACTCTTAAGCTAAAACCTACTAAAGTAGCTAAAAATACAAATAAGCAACCATAAAAATCTCCTCCAAATAGCTTGCAAAATGCTGAGTTTGCCACTGAAACTAAAAATAAATTCGCTAAAAAAGGATTTCTTGTGCTTTGTTTGAGTTTTATAAGAGAAAATTTAGCTTCTTCTAGGTTGTATTTATGATCATGAATTTGCCAGCTTAATGCACTAAGCTCTAAAATAAGTTTAAAGTTAATGTGATTGTGTTTATTAGGTATGATATAGGTTCTTTGTATGGAATTATCATCTTTATCAAAAATATTTAGTGTGGTATGATGAAAGAAAAAATTCATGTTAATCTCATAACCATACGCATTAGCTATCCTTCCAACGCACTTTGCCACTCTTGCTGTATAAGTTCCAGCACTTAGAAAAACACTAATGTATTCGATTAAAAAATCCGTTAAATTTTGAATTGATGGTTTTTGCATAACATTTTTCTTTGAAATAGTTTTTATAAGATTTTATCAAAAATCAAATATAAAATCATATAAATTTAAAGGTTTTTAGAAAAATATATATTAAATCAAAGAAAATTATAAAACACCTAGCTAATTAAACTAGGTGTTTAAAATAGAGATTTTAAGATACCTTTTTTCTTTTTTGAATATAGATATAAATAGCTACAATCATAGCAGCAAAAACAATACAAGCTACAATAACAAAATGCAGATATTCTTTGATTAAATCTTCATTTTTACCTAAAATATAACCTAATATAAGTAAGATTAAACACCAAATTCCAGCCCCTAAACTAGTATAAAATATAAATTTTTTTAAATTCATTCTCGCAAGTCCAGCAGGTAAAGAAATGTATTGACGCAAACCTGGGATTAATCTACCGCTAAATGTTGATATTTCACCATGTTTATTAAAAAAAGCTTCAAATTGAGCAAATTTTGCTTCATTAACTCCAAAATATTTGCATATTTTTAAAAGAACTTCCCGCCCTAAAAAATAACATAAATAATAATTTAATAAAGCTCCTAAAAGAGCTCCAAAAGTCCCACAAAATAGACATAGCCAAAAGTTAAGCTCGTTTTGATGAGCTAAATATCCAGCAGGTATCATCACTACTTCGCTAGGAAAAGGAAAAAAGGAACTTTCTACAAACATAAGAAAAATAATCCCCCAATAACCCCAATCTTTTGCAAGAGTGAGTAAAAAATCTATAATATCACCAAGCATAAATAACCTTTATTTTTTAAGCTAATGATATAAGTTTAGTTTTAATGTTTTAAAAATATAACATCGCTTTTGCGCAAATGACTATTAAAATACATAAAATCAATGCAATCAAGTGAGATTTTAAAGGATCTTTTCTTTTTAAAACTTTTATAAAAAATAAAGAATAAAAAGTCAAAGCTAGCATTGTTATTAATAATAAAAGTTTGATAAATAAAAATATGCCAAAATTGCTTGCAAAAAAATCCCAAAAAGAATTAAATTTATAAAAACTTAAAAGATAAAAACCACTCAATAAAAGCAAGATAAAAATACCAGCAAAAATAAAAATACTTGATTTGGTATAGGCTTTTTTAATTTTATCGCAATCTTCTTTGCTTTCGTGTTTATAAGCAAAGCAATAAACACATACATCAAAAAATACATAGGCTATAAAAAATACAGCGCAAATAAGATGAATACAAATAAAAATAAAATGCATAATTAATCTCCTTAAAAATCATAGCACAATTTTAAGGAGATGTAAATTTAAAGTTTTTCTAAAATTTGGATAGTTTTGATTTTATCTCCCGCTCTAATGCTATCTAGTACTTCCAAACTTTCTTTATCTTCAGGGTTAATTTGCCCAAAGATAGTATGCACTCCGTCTAAATGAGGCTGCGGGCTGTGACAAATGAAAAATTGCGATCCGCCTGTATCTCTGCCAGCGTGAGCCATAGATAAGCTACCTCTTAAGTGCTTGTGTTTTTGATCGTCACATTCACATTCTATCTCATAGCCAGGGCCACCTGAGCCTATACCATAAGGACAACCACCTTGTATCACAAAATTTGGAATCACGCGGTGAAAAACAAGCTCATCATAAAAACCATCATTAGCTAAATTAGCAAAATTACACACAGTTTGCGGTGCTTCATCGGGAAATAATTCTAATTTCATATCACCTTTTTCGGTGCTAATGATAGCAAAATTGTATTTTTTTGCATTTTTTGTGTCGATTTTTTTAAGCATTTTTTGCTCCTATTCTATATTAGTATAAACTGCTTGCACATCATCATCATCTTCTAATTTATCAAGCAATTTTTCAATATCAAGAAGTTGTTCTTCGCTAAAATTTACAGGATTGTTAGCAAGATACTCAAGTCCTGCTTTTTTAAGCACTAAACCTTTTTTTTCTATGGCATTGCTAAGCTCGCCAAAAGCAGTGTAATCACCTATAATTAGTAATTCCTCTTCATTTTGCTCAAGCTCTTCAAGTCCTGCATCAATGAATTCAAGCTCAAGTTCTTCTAAATCTCCATCATATTTTTCAAGATGAAAAACAGCTTTATGTGAAAACATAAAAGTTAAAGAGCCATTTTGTAAAATTTCTCCACCATTTTTGCTAAAAATCGCTTTTACATTTGCTACTGTGCGTGTAGGATTATCACTCATGCACTCAACAATGATTAAAGCTCCATGTGCTGCTTTTCCTTCATAGTGGATATTTTTAATATCAGCACTATCTTTTCCACTTGCTCTTTTAATAGCTGCATCGATATTGTCTTTTGGCATATTATTAGCTTTTGCAGTAGCTATGGCACTACGAAGCTTTGGATTCATATCAGGATCAGCTCCGCCTTCTTTTGCTGCTACTTGTATAGCCTTTGCAAGTTTTGGAAAAAGTTTGCTCATTTTATCCCATCTTGCTTCTTTAGAGGCTCTGCGATATTCAAACGCTCTTCCCATAAATTCTCTCTTTCTTATATTGTTTTAAAGTTAAAAGTATAAACTAAGAAGTCTAAATTTGATTTTAAAGGAGTAAAAGAGTGATCAGAAAAGCTAGAAAAGATGATGTTAAAAAATGCATACAATTGCTTGCTTTGGCAATGGATCATTTTATATATAAACTTAGTGGTTATAATGATCGTCAAAAAGCCATAGAGGTTTTAGAAAATTTCTTCACTCAAGAAAATAATCGTTTAAGCTATGAAAATATATATGTTTATGAAGAAGATAGGGAAATTTTAGGTGCGATTTGTTGTTATGATGGGGCTTTGGCCGATGAACTAGATAAGCCTTTAAATGAGCATTTAGAATTTTTAGGAATCAATGAAAAAGTTTTAAAAGAATGTGAAAATGAGTTTTATTTAGATAGTATTTGTGTGGATGAAAAAGCAAGAGGAAAAGGCATTGCTAAGAAATTGATTGAATGTGCTTTCAATGAAGCTTTAAAAAATGGTAAAAAGCTTTCATTAATCGTAGAAGATGAAAATATAAATGCAAAAATGCTTTATGAAAAAATGGGCTTTAAACTGATAAAAAATAAAATTTTTCACTCTCATAAATATGAATACAGAGAAAAAGGAGAATGAATGATTATAAAAACCAAAAATATTAATTGTCAAAGTTGTGTAAATTTAATCAAGGCTTCATTGGAAGATGAATTTGGTACCATGCAAATAAATGTTGAAACAAAAAGCATTGAGATTGATTTAAAAGCAGAACAAGTTGAAGAGTTCAAAAAACAATTGCAAGATTTAGGTTTTGAGATAGATGAAGCATGAGTTAAAATTAAAAATAGGTAATATGACTTGTGTTAATTGCTCTAATGCTATAGAAAAAGTTTGTGCAAAAATTGATGGAGTCGAAGATGTAAGTGTTTCTTATGTTAACTCTAGTGGAGTGTTTTTGCTCAAAGATTTATCTTTGGAAGTAAAAATCAAAGAAAAAATCAAAGCTTTGGGTTTTGAGATATTACAAGAAGAGCAAAATTTATACGAGTTTAAACTCAAAGAGCTTAAAAATATGAAAACAAAGCTTATCATGAGTATAATTTTAAGCTCTATTGTGATGTATTTTGAAATGTTTGTCCAAGGAAATGTTTCTGCTTTAATTCAAATGTTTTTATCTATGATAGCGATTTTTTATTGTGGAAAAGGTTTTTTCATCCACGCCCTTAAAGGATTAAGACATAAAAATTTAGATATGAACACTTTGATATCCTTAGGTGCCTTTGCTTCTTTTGTATATTCTTTTTTTGTGTATTTTGAAATATTTAGTAAAGATGGTTATTTGTATTTTAGTGGCGGAGCGATGATTATAAGCTTTGTTTTATTAGGTAAATACTTAGAAGAAAAGGCTAAATTTAAATCCTTAGAGTATCAAAATAAATTAAAAAACATAGATATTAAAAAAGCTAATATAATCTTAGAAGATGGAAGTATAAAAAGCATACCCAGTGCTTTTGTAAAAGAAAATGATGTGATTTTAGTAAAAGAGGGCGAAAGCGTTGTTGCTGATGGGGTGATTATAGCAGGTGAAGCTGAGGTTGATGTGAGTTTTTTAACAGGAGAGTTTTTACCACTTTTAAAAAAGCAAGATGATGAGATTTTAGCAGGAACTGTGTTGATTAATGGAAGTTTAAAGATTAAAGCTAATAAAAAGGCGATTGAAAGTTCATTAGAACAAATCAAAGATCTTGTTTTTAAAGCAGGTAATGTCAAAACACCTTTAGCAAATTTAGCTAATAAGATTTCAGCTTATTTTGTAGCTTGTATTATAATTTTATCACTTTTTGTGTTTGCTTTTTGGTATTTTAAAGAAGGAATTAATGCAGCATTTTTGCATGCTTGTGCTACGCTTTTAATCTCTTGTCCTTGTGCTTTGGGCTTAGCAACCCCTATAGCCATAGTTAGTGCTTTAGCAAATGGAGCAAAAAATTTTATCTTAGTGAAAAATCCAGCAGTGCTAGAGAATTTAGCTAGTATAAAACTTGCTATTTTTGATAAAACAGGCACTTTAAGCCAAGATGATTTAAGTGTTTATAAGCATGATCTAACTCAAGAAAATTTTCAAAAACTCACGCAAATTGAAAATTTAAGCTCACACCCAATCGCAAAGGCTTTTACTAAAGAATTGAATGCAAATTTAAATTTGCAAGGAAAATTAAGTGTTTTAGTGGGTAGTGGTTTGCTTTATGAGGAAAATGAAGATAAATATTTAATAGGCAATGAAAAATTAATACTTGAAAATGGTGTTGATATACAAAAAAGCAAACAATTTTTGCAAGAATTTGAAGATCAAGCACCTATATGTTTGTATTTTGCAAAAAATAAAATTTGTCTTGGTGGGGTTTGCTTGAAAAATGAACTTAAAAACGAAGCTAAAGACTTGATAGCAAATTTAAAACAAAAAGGTGTAAAAAGTATTATTTTAAGCGGTGATAATAAAAAAAGTGTTGCCAAAATAGCAAATGAGCTTAATATTGATGAATATTATTCTGACTTAAAACCCGAGCAAAAGCTTGATTTTATAAAAGAAAAAATCAAAAAAGAAAAAGTGCTTTTTATAGGAGATGGTATCAATGATGCTCCTGCTTTAAATTTAGCTAGTGCAAGCATAAGTTTTTCCAAAGCAAGTGAGCTTGCTAAAAAAAGTGGAGATTTGATTTTGATAAAAGATGATTTATCTTTAATAGCTTATTGTTTTGAGCTTTCTCAAAAAACTAAAAATATCATCAAACTTAATCTTTTTTGGGCTTTTATTTACAATGCTTTGTGTATTCCTATTGCAGCAGGTTTTGTGCCATTTATAAGTCTTAGTCCGCATTTGGCAGCTTTAGCAATGTGTTTTAGTTCAGTAACAGTTGTACTAAATTCTTTAAGATTACGTTAGGTATTTAAGTTTATTTAATATTTTCTATATTATATTAATATAAATTTAACAAAAAGGAGTACTAGAATGAATTGCAATTGCGGTTTTTCTATGATGAATATAGTAAGATATTCTAAAATGATTATCTTGCTTACAGTTGCCTCTTTAGCGGCTATTGTTGTTTTTGGTAATGTAACTGATTACAATTCAAATTTTCAATTTGTAAAACATGTTATGAGCATGGATACCAAACCTGATTATTTAGGTAATGCTATTGTTTATAGAGCTATTACAAATTCTACTATCCATCATATTGCCTATATTTTTATTATTTGTTTTGAAGCTTTTATTATGTTAACTGCTTTAAAAGGCGCTTTGGATATGTTTAACGCAAGAAATTCAGATGTAAAAACTTTCCATGAAGCTAAAAAATTTGGAATCATTGCTTTAACTTGTTGTTGTTTACTTTGGTTTTTTGGCTTTCAAGTAGTGGCTGCAGAATGGTTTGGTATGTGGATGAGCAAAACTTGGAATGGCTTACCTGATGCTACTAGATTAGTAACTTATATGCTTTTAGCTTTAATTTATATTAGTATCAAAAATGATGATTGATTCATCAAACTCCTAAAAAGGAGTTTGATTTTATAGTTCATTAACAGCACGATATGCTTGATCAATTGCTGCGTGCATATAAGCATCCCAATCAGCATCTGAATTTGCTATAACGATATTGCCAAAAGGTTTTCTTGCAAGTTCTATAGTTTTTTGCGCTTCTTCACTATCATCAAAAAGACTGTTTTCTGTATATGAATAACAATGCCCCCAACGATTTACAACTATAGCCTTAATGTCTCTTTCATGGTCAAATCCAGCCGAGCCTAACATGCCTTGAAGTTGATCGCGAACGATTTTTTCATGTTCTTCAAAACTCATAGTGAATAATAAATTTCTACCCACTCTAGCTCTATCTCTTGCATCCATTCCTTCAAGGTCGATTCCTTGCATAGAAGCAAATACTAAAGGCGAGCATACCATATGAACACAAATAGGCTTTTTAGGATCTCTTGGGTGATGGTATCCTCCCATATCCACAGGATAATCAAGTTTAGTTCTAGCATAAGGCATTTTTGGTGAATAAATTTCATGTACTCCAAGTTTTATAAATGGTTCCCAGTTACTTATAATAACATTTGTGTGTAAAAGTGATGTTTTTACGTTTTTACTCAAAGCATCTTTTTGATCTTGTGGCATGCTTGGTACTATGTATGGAATCATACTATTATAATTTGCCATTACAACTTTTTTAGCTTTTACTCTGTAATTTTTGCCTTTATTAACGTAAGTTACTAAAGCTCCATCTTTTGTATTTTCTACATTTATAACAGTGCTGTTTAATCTTAAACGCACTTTGTTTTTAGCAAGATCAAGTTTAGAATAATCAAAATGAGCTAGAGTAACTTCATCCATATCTTTGCCTTTTTTAGACACATCAGGAATTAATCTTCTAACCATTAATCTAGCAACAGTAGCATTACCATCAGCACAGTGGTGGATATATGGTTCTTCCATTTCAGCTAATGCTTCTCCCTCGATTGGATCAAGTCCAAGTTTGTCAAAACCAGGTAAAAATGAAGCTCTAGCATCTTCACAAGAAACAGCATCAATACCTAAAGCCAAAAAGTCATCTGTCATACCTTCAAAGAATTTTACAGCTTGTGGTGAAAGCTTAACTTTTTCTTCTAAGAATTTTTTATAGCTTGTTTTAGCCACATACTCATCTCTTTGCTCTTTTGTCAAGCCTTTTAAATAGTCTTTTTCGCTTTTAAATAAAGTAATTAAATCTTTTTTATCTTTTTTATTAAGAGGAAAATCACCTATAAAAGCTTCAACACTTCTACCATTATGTCTTCCCTCAGGAATATCATCGCAAATTACTTTTCTAGGGTTGCCACTTACGACCTTATCTACTCCAAATTCAGCCTTAGAAAAATACACACCCCTGCTAAGATTTAAATCAGGATAAAAATTTACATCAAAACGTTTAGCAAGTTCATCAATATCCACACCCAAAGATGATAATAAATCTACTACTTCTTTAGAATATAACGCCTTTGGTGATTGAAATGTTTCGCTACCACCATAACTTAAAATAGTACCATCTTCTAAATCTATTTCATTTCTTCTAGCATGTCCACCAAAATCATCATGATTATCAAGGATAAGAATTTTTTTATCTTTTCCAAATTTGTTTTGATAAAAACAGGCAGCTGCTAAACCACTAATTCCAGCTCCAACTACAACCAAATCATATTCTTGTTTAGGTTTGATAGCGCTAAAGTCAAATTTTTCACCATCTCTTAGCATATGTGCAAATTCATAACTTGCATTATTGCTACCCCTTAGTCCAAGCCATTTTGGAGGATAGTATTCTTTGGTAAAATCTTCGATTTTGGCTTCTTTACCATATAATACTTGCAAAGGAGTCATTCCTGCAAGTATAGTTAAAGCCATTCCATTTAAAAAATCTCTTCTTTGCATGATTGTCCTTAAAATAAGATATATCAAGTCTTATTTTAAGAATATATTTATATATTTACTCTTAAAAGTGTTTCATTTGAATACAAATTTTTATAAAAAAGTTACTTTTTTTCTCTTTTTATAATTTTTAGATAGTTTAATAAGTAGAAAAATCAAGGCTAGACTTAAAGCTAAAAAATGTGGAATTTGTGGTATTTTTGCAGATAAAAAATAATGCCAAGCTACTAGCAAAAAGCAAAAATATCCAAGTTTTCTTATTTTACTCATTTTTTTAAAAAGCTTAAATGAGCTTATAAACATAAATGTGAGTATAAAAAAGCTTACAAAACCACTAAATTCTAAATTTTTACTAAAAGTATCTTTGAAAAAAAGTATTAAATCTAAATTTTTTCCAAAAGCAAAATAATTAAAAAAGTGAATCAAAGCCCAAAAAAATGCATAAAAACCTAAAAATTTGGGATAATCTTTTGTGTGTTTATATTTTAAAAGTGAAAAAAACAGGCTCAATCCAAAAAAGATTAAGCCAAATATACCACTATAAAAATATATAGATTTTACAATATCAAATTCTTGCATGATTTGATAAATACTAAAAATAATACTTAAAGCAAAGGCTAAAAATCCACCGATATTATAAACTTTTTTGCTCATTAAAAATTAACCTTTAAATCCATATCTTTATACAAATGTGCTACTTCTTTTTCATAACCATTAAACATTTGTGTAGGCTTGGTGAAAAAATCTCCCAAAGGACGCTCATTTGCTTGAGACCATCTTGGATGAGAAACATTTGGATTAACATTGGCATAAAATCCATATTCTCTAGGGTTTGCTAGCTCCCATGTAGTTTTAGGTTGTTCTTTGGTAAATTCTATTTTTACAATAGATTTTATACTTTTAAAGCCATACTTCCATGGAACTACAAGACGAATCGGCGCTCCATTTTGTCCTAATAAAGGCTTTTTATACATACCCACAGCCATAAGCGTTAGTGGATGCATAGCCTCATCTAATCTTAAGCCCTCTACATAAGGATAATCAAGAGTTGGGAAAAATGAAGCTTGATCAGCAAATTGATTTTTATCAAAAAGAGTGGTAAATTTTATAAATTTAGCCTCACTTTTGACTTTGCATTTTTCTATTAAAGCACGCAATTCAAAACCAACCCAAGGCACTACCATAGACCAAGTTTCAACACAACGAAATCTATAAATTCTCTCTTCTAAAGGAAAGGCTAATAAATCTTGCATGGTTAAAGTCAAAGGCTCTTCAACTTCCCCGCTAACTTCTATTTTCCAGCCGTTTGTATTAAAATTTTTCGCAAGCTCAACAGCTCTTTTTTTATCAGTAGAAAATTCATAAAAATTTACATAATTAGTCGCAATTTTTTCATCGCTAAGTTTTAATTTTTCATTATTAGGATCAGGAAAGAAATTTAATGCCATCAATTCAGATTGAACTAAGGCTGAACTAACTAAAGCTCCAGCACCTAGTTTTAAAAAATGGCGTCTTTTTTTATATAATTGTTCGTTTGTGATATTCATAATTTTCCTTTATAAGTTTTGTGATATTAAAACATATAAAGGAAAATAAAAGGATAATTTTTATTATATAAAAAAATATTTTTAAAAAATTATCTCACTGTTTTCAGATAGAGCAGGGTTATTTTTTGGAAATGGAGAAGTATTGGTATAATATTCTCTTTGCTTTTCATAAATTCCTTGATAAACTCCTTTTGGAATGATAAATTTTCTGGCACTATCAGGATAAAGTTCTAAGTATTTTGTTAAAAATTCTTTAAAAACCGGAGCAGCAGTCCTTGCACCACCTTCGATTTGTTTCATAGGTTTATTATCATCATTACCATACCAAATGATAGCTTCTATTTCAGGAGTCAAGCCACAAAACCACGCATCTATGCTTTTATTTGAAGTACCAGTTTTTCCAGCTATTTCAATCCCTTCTACCCTAGCATTGCGTCCAGTACCTTTTTTAACAACATTTTGCATCATATCATTAACTAAAAAGGCTTGTTCAGGTTCACTGATTTTTCTTTCTCCAGAGTTAAACTCTACTACTATTTTGCCATTTTTATCAATTACTCTTTTAATGAGTATCAAATCTTTTTGCACGCCATAATTTCCAAATACTGTATAAAGTTTAGCATAGTCATAAATAGAAATTCCAAAGCTACCCAAAACTATAGATAAATCAACTGGTATATTCTCAAAGCCCATAAATTGAAGTTTATCATGGATCACATCAAGTCCTAGGGCAAGAGCTAAATTTATGGTAGCTAGGTTTCTTGAACCAGTTAGCGCTTCTTTTAAGCTTATAAGCCCTAGAAATTTTCCACCGTAATTTTTAGGTTTCCAGTCTTTCTCATCTTCTTTGGTACTTTCAAAAATTCTTGAAATATCAGCAACCTTGCTCATAGGAGAATAACCCATGTCAATAGCAATTTGGTATAAAAAAGGTTTAAAAGAACTTCCAGGCTGTCTTAAACTTTGAGTAGCACGGTTGAAATTACTTTTTGTGTAATTTACCCCACCTACTAAAGCTAATATATCTCCATTTTGGTGATTTGCTACTATCATAGCTCCATTAAGTGTGCTTAAATTTGCATCTTTATCTCTTTTAACTATTTCATCATAGCCAAATTTTAAAGCCTCTCTTGCAATGCTTTGTATATCAAGATCGATGGCAAGTTCTATTTTATAACCACCACTTTTTAAATCTTTAATTCCGCTTAGTTGTTTTAAAACTTCTTGAGTAACATAAGGAGCTGCATTTTGTGTTAAAGTATCATCATATACTTTTGGAATCTCTTTTAAGGCATTTTCATACTCTTCTTTAGAAATCCAACCAAGATTATACATCCTTTGTACTACGCTATTTGCTCTTGCTAAAGAAAGATCCAAATGTCTAGTAGGATCATAAGTGCTTGGAGCCTTTGGCATACCTACTAAAATGGCAATTTCTTTCAAACTAAGCTCATCTAAATTTTTTCTAAAATACCCAAGCGCAGCGGTTTTTACTCCATAATATCCATGTCCAAAGAAGATGAAATTTAAATATCTTTCTAAAATTTGCTCTTTAGTTAAAGTGCTTTCTATCTTATATGCAAGCAAAGCTTCTTTTAGTTTTCTATTTAAAGTGCGTTCAGGGGTTAATTCTGTATTTTTTATGAATTGTTGCGTAAGAGTGGAGGCTCCTTCCATGGTTTTTCCACCGCTTCTTATGATTTTAATAGCTGCTCTAAAAATCGCATCTATATTAACCCCACCATGTTCAAAAAAGCTAGTATCTTCAATAGCCACCAAAGCTTCTATAAGTCTTGGTGGGAGCTCTTCATAAGGAGCGTAAAAGCGGTGTTGCTCGAAAACATTTGCAACTAATTTTCCATTTTTATCAAAAATTTGTGTTGTAAGAGGTGGTTTGTAATCTTTAAAAGTGTATTGATTTAAATCAGAATCAGAAAACAAATAAGCAATAAATATAAAAACTCCAACTGCACACACTATACAAAAAGAAAGAAATATTTTTAAAATTTTTATCATAAAAATGCTTTCAAAAGTTCTATATTAAGCCCTAGTGCTGTACTTTGATGGCCTATGATTTTTTTAATGTATTTTTTATGAAAGCCCTCACACATCACAGCTCCGGCTTTACCTTGATAAAGTTTTGACTCAATGTATTCTTGCATATCTTTTAAATCAAATTTATCCAAAATCAAATCACACTTGCTAAGATTAAAAATCTTTTTATCTTCTAAAACCAAAATCATCGCGCTTAAAACGCTAATGCTTTTGCCGCTTTGTAGATTAAGCATATTAAAAGCCTCATTGTCGCTTTTAGCTTTAGTTAGAATGATATTTTGAGCACAAACTATGCTATCAGCAAATAAAACATTTTTTAAATCAGGATATTTTGCAAAAAATTGCCTTTCTTTTTCTAAAACAATTTTTTGCACATAAGAGCTTGGATTATCTTTTTTTACCAAGCTCTCATCATAATCGATAATAATTTGTTCAAAAGCGATATTTGCTTCTTTTAATAAAGCAACGCGTGAAGGCGAACTTGAAGCTAGATAAAGCATTAAGCAAGACTTTCTTCTATGATTTTCTTAGCATGATCAAGCGCTTGTTCTATTTTACTTGTATCTTTACCGCCAGCTGTTGCAAAATCATCTCTACCACCACCGTTTCCACCAAGTATTTGCGCAATTTCTTTTACCAAAACACCAGCTTTTAACGAAGTGTCTTTAACACCTGCTGCTATGATAATCTTACCTTCTTTTTCTTGTAAAAGTAAAATCACAGCTTTGTTAAATTTATTTTTAAACTCATCTATCATGGTTTTTATATCACCATTATCTATTTTTTGCACACAATATTGAATGCCATTTAGTTCTTTAGAGTTTAATTCTGCTTTGTTTGAATTTTTTAATTCATTTTTTAAACTAGCTATTTCATTTTTTAATTTTGCCACATAGCTTAAAATATCATGAGTTTTTAACTCTTCTTTAGCTTGGTTTAGTTCTTTTAAATTTTCATTAACATAATCAAGTGCAGCTTTGCTTACTACTGCTTCTATCCTTCTAACTCCAGCACTAACTCCGCTTTCTTTGATGATGTAAAAACTTCCTATTTCAGAGCTATTTTTCACATGGGTGCCACCGCAAAGCTCTTTACTAGCTCCTAGGGTTAAAACTCTTACTTTTTCTTGATATTTTTCACTAAATAAAGCTATGGCACCACTTTTTTTAGCTTCATCTAAAGCCAAAATTTCAATTTTAGCTTCATTTGCTTGCATGATGTAAGTATTTACTAAAGCTTCTATTTGCTTTAATTCTTCTTTGTTTAGAGCTTTTGGATGAGTAAAATCAAACCTTAATTTATTATGCTCTACCAAAGAACCTGCTTGACTAATGTGTGAGCCAAGAATTTCTCTTAAAGCATGGTGTAGTAAATGTGTCGCACTATGATGTCTTGCGATTTGTTCTCTTTTTTTAGTATCTATGCAAGCTAACACTTCATCATTTGTTTTAAGATCTTGTTTTAATTTCATTTGACTAAGATTAATATCAAAGAATTTTTGTGTATCTAAAACCTCATTTTCATTGATAAAACCTATATCAGCGCTTTGCCCTCCACTTGTTGCATAAAATGGAGTTTTTTCAAGCATTAACCATGCTATATCTCCTGCCTTAGCTTCGGTTATGATTTTAAAATTCTCATCCAAAATAGCCATGATTTTAGTTTTTTCTTCATAGTTTTCATAACCACTAAAAGTATTTTTGCCAAATTTTTCTAATAAAACTTTAAAGTCTCCGCTAACTGCTTTATCTCCACTTCCTTTCCAAGAAGCTTTGGCTCTATCTTTTTGTTCTTGCATAAGCTCATTGAATTTAGCCTCATCTACACTAAGATTTTTTTCTCTTAGCATATCTTGGGTTAAATCAAGTGGAAAACCATAAGTATCATAAAGTTTAAAAGCTACTTCACCGCTAAAAATATCTTTAGTTTTTTTAAGTTCTTCATTAAAAATTTCTATGCCATTTTCAATAGTGCTTAAAAATCTTTCTTCTTCTAGTTTGATTTGTTCTTTGATAAATTCTTTTTTTTCATTTAGGTAAGTATAATGCCCACCCATTAACTCACACACTACATCTACAAGCTCATACATAAAAGCTCTTTTAAGACCTAGTAAATATCCATGTCTTAAGGCACGGCGCATAATTCTTCTTAAAACATAGCCCCTGCCTTCTTTATCAAAACCAACTCCTTGAGCAAGTAAAAATACACTTGATCTAATATGATCAGCGATTACTCTATAGCTAGCTCCATTTTCGTAGGTATAAGTTTTGCCACAAAGTTTTGCAATACTCTCAATAATAGGCATAAACAAAGAACTATCAAAATTGCTAAATTTTCCTTCTTTTATAGCACTAACTCTTTCAAGTCCCATGCCTGTATCAATACTAGGTTTTGGCAATGGAGTAAGTGTGCCATCAGCACTTCTTTCATACTGCATGAAAACTAGGTTCCAAATTTCTAAGAACCTATCTCCATCACCACCCATATAATCTTCACTAGAATTAAAATGCTCAGCACCTTGATCATAAAAAATTTCACTACAAGGTCCGCATGGTCCAGTATCGCCCATTTGCCAGAAATTATCTTTATCGCCAAATTTATAAATTCTTTCTTTTTCTATATGTTTTTGCCAGAGTTCATATGCTTCATCATCGCTTTCATGTACAGTTACATATAGTCTTTCTTTAGGTAGTTTTAAAACTTCAGTTACAAACTCCCAAGCATAAGCAATGGCTTGTTCTTTAAAATAATCTCCAAAACTAAAATTTCCAAGCATTTCAAAGAAAGTATGATGTCTTGCTGTGTAGCCTACATTGTCTAAGTCATTATGTTTTCCACCAGCTCTTATACAAGTTTGACAACTTGTTTTACGCGGAGGATTAGGACGTGGTACTTCTCCGGTAAATATACTTTTAAAAGGCACCATACCTGCATTAGTAAAAAGTAAAGTTGCATCATCAGGCACTAAAGGGCTTGAAGGAGTGATTTCGTGTCCTTTTGACTTAAAAAATTCTAAATATTCTTTTCTTATATCCATAGATTTTCCTAGCTAGTTTTTTGCTTAAAATAATACCAAAAATACTTTAAATTAAGTAAAACTATCTTATAATCATGATTTTAAATTTACTAAGGTAATACAATGAAAATTCCTTTTATAGACTTAAATGCTCAATATAATGCTTATAAAAATGAAATCGATGAGGCTATTAGTGAAATTTTACAAAGCACTTCTTTTATAGGTGGTGCAAAATTAGAAGAGTTTGAATATAATTTAGCTAAATATGTAGGTATTAAACATGCAATAGGTTGTTCAAGTGGCACAAGTGCGTTATTTTTAGCCTTGATGGCTTTGGGTGTAGGTAAAGATGATGAGGTAATAGTGCCAAGTTTTACCTTTATAGCTACAGCTGAAATGGTTGCTCTAATCGGCGCTAAACCTGTTTTTGTAGATATTGATTTTAAAGATTATAATCTTAGTTTAGAAAAAGTTCAAAGTGCTATCACGCCTAAAACTAAAGCTATAATTGCTGTGAGTATTTTTGGACTTATGCCCGATATGCTTACTCTAAAAGAGCTTTGTAAAAGTCAAAATATTGCTTTGATAGAAGATAGTGCGCAAAGTTTTGGAGCTAGTCAAAAAGGTATAAAATCATGTGCTATAGCTGATATATCATGCACAAGCTTTTTTCCGTCTAAGCCTTTAGGTGCTTATGGAGATGGTGGAGCGATTTTTACCCAAGATGATGAATTAGCACAAAAAATAAAAATTTATTTAAATCATGGACAAGTACAAAGATATAAGCATAAATACATCGGTATTAATGGAAGGCTTGATACTATCCAAGCAGCTATTTTAAATGTGAAATTAAAATACTTAGATGAAGAGATTAAAAAAAGAGAAGCAATAGCAAAAATTTATGATGAAAATTTAAAAAATTGTATTTTACCACCAAGAAAAGATGATTTTATGAGTGCCTGGGCTCAATATAGCGTGCGTGTAAAGAATAGAGAAAATTTCATGCAAAAATTACAAGAGCAAGGTATACCTACTGCTGTGCATTATCCTTTAGGGCTTCATTTGCAAGAAGCTTTTGATTATCTTGCTTATAAAAAGGGTGATTTGCCAAATACAGAGCTTTTAAGTGATGAAATTTTATCCTTACCTATGAGTGCATTTTTAAAAGAAGAGCACCAAGCTAGAGTGATTGAGGCTTTTAAATGAAAATAGGGCTTATAGGCCTTGGTAAAATGGGTAAAAACCATTTAAGAGAACTTGAGCGTAATTTAAAAGTAAAAGAAATTCATCTTTATGATCCTTTCTGTAAAGATAAATTTAAACACTTTTTTCATAAAAATTTTGATGATTTTTTAAAACAAAATCTTGATGGTGTTATCATTGCTACGCCTACCCATACGCATTTAGATATAGCTTTAAAAGTTTTTCCTAAAATAAAAAATGTTTTGATAGAAAAGCCTTTGGCGTTAAATGTTGATGAAATTTTAATCTTAGAGCAAAAAGCTAGAGAAAACAAAGTCAAAGTAGGGGTGGGTTTTTGTGAGAGATTTAATCCTGCTATTTTAACTTTAAAAGAAAAACTTTTAGAAGATGAGATTATAAGTATTAACATACAAAGAATTTCGCCTTATCCGCAAAGAATAAACGATGTAGGTGTTTTAAGTGATCTTAGTGTGCATGATATTGACTTAGTTAGATTTTTAAGTCAAGAGCAAATTTTAAAAGCAAATATTTATAAAAGCTTTCATCATGATAAATTTGAAGATGAGGTAATGATAAGCTTAAAATTAGAAAATATCTTAGCAAGTATTCATGATAGCTGGAATGGACAATGCATTATAAGAAAAATCACACTTTTAGGTAAAAAACATACTTATGAACTTGATCTTAAAAATTTTGAACTTTTTATCAATATGCAAAAAATTCCAAATTTATATGAAAATTCTCCTTTATATGCTGAGCATGAAGCCTTTTTTGAGCTTTTGCAAAATGGAGTTTGTGAAAATTTAGCTAGCATTGAAGATGCTTTGAGAGTGCAAGAAATTTTAGAAGGTGTTTGATAGTGAAATATGTATTTTTTTTAAATATGGGCGGGGTTAATAAACTTGAAGAATGTGAAGTTTTTTTAAAAAATATGTTTAATGATCCTTATATTTTAGGGATAAAAAATGTTTTTTTAAGAAAATTTGTAGCCTTTATGATAAGAAAATCAAGACTAAAAGCTATGAAGCAAAACTATGAAAAAATGGGTGGGAAATCCCCGCTTACTCAAATCACGCAAAGTTTATGTGATAAATTAAATTCTAAAACTAAAAAATATAGCTTTGATTTTATTAGTCTTTATGTACCACCCTTTGCAAATGAGGTTTTTTCAAAATATGATTTTCAAAAAAATGAAGAAATCATTTTATTTCCTTTATACCCCCATCATTCTAAAACCACTGTAACTAGTTCTTTAGAAGTGGTGCAAAATGAGCTAAGAAATATCCAAAATCAAGCTAATGTAAAAATCATTGATGTTTTTTATAAAGATGAACTTTATAATGAAATGATTATAAAGCATATTTTAGAAAAAAAGAAAGAGTGTGATTATAAAACTTTGATTTTTTCTGCCCATTCTTTACCGCTTTCAGTGATTAAAAAAGGCGATTTGTATGAAAAACATGTGCAAGAGCATGTGGGTATCTTAAAAGAAAAACTAAAAAATGAATTTGATCAAATCATTTTATCTTATCAATCAAAACTAGGTCCAGTTAAATGGCTTGAACCAAATACAAGTGATATTTTAGAAAGTTTAGATCAAAAAGCTTTGATTTATCCTATATCTTTTTGTATAGATTGTTCTGAAACTATTTTTGAACTTGGAGTTGAGTATAGACACTTAGCAAAAAGTGATTATGAGCTTATTGCTTGCCCTAATGATAGCGATGAGTTTATAGAGTTTATTTTAAATCAAGTAAAATATACTTTTTATATTAATGCTTTATAGCAGTATTAAAAAACATATATTTTTTTCTCGGGATATTTTCCAAATTCCAGTTTGACAGTTTTTGATTGAAGCTTGTACATCCACTAAACATACCTTGTGTGCTTATAACACTATCAATATTCCAATTGTTTAAATCTTGATTAAATTTTGGAGTTTTTGAAAAAGGAATTTTGAAAATAGAATCGCAAAAAAATGTATATTCCATCCATAATACATTTGAAACATCCCATTTATCCAAAGCTTGATTAAAACTAAAGCAATTTGAAAACATATAACTAATATTTATAACTTTAGTTGTGTCCCAATTGTTTAGATTTTGATTGAAATTTTCGCAACCAGCAAAAGTTGCATGCATGCTGATGATTTTGCTAGTATTCCATTTATCTAGTGGTTGGTTAAATGTTTTGCAATTGTAAAACATCCCAGCAATGGACTTTAAACTTTTTGTATTCCAATTATTTAGATTTTGATTGAATTTTTTACATCCATAAAACATTTTGTTCATGTATTTTACTTTGCTTACATCCCAGTTATTGACATAGGAATTAAAATTTTTACATCCATAAAACATTTCATTCATGCTTGTTACATTTGATACATCCCATTCTTCTATACCACTAAAATCTTTTCTTTTGCTATTTTTAAATAAACAATCCATTTCTTGTATATTGCTTACATTGATATCTTTAAGGCTTGTATTTAAATCATCAACTAAGGCTTTTAGTTCGCTTTTGGTTTTTGGATTATACATATGAGCATATTCTTTTTTACCAAAAATAAAAGATTGTGTTGTATTGTTTTTGTGGTCTTTGAATAATTTTTCATATTGTTTAAAATTTGCCAAAGAAAATATGGATTTGCAACAGCCACTAAACATATTATCTTTGATAGTTATGTTTTTTATGTCCCAATTATCAAGTGAATGCGTGAAATTTTTACAATTTTCAAACATAGATTTTGAATTTGTAATTTTAAGTGTATTCCATTTATCTAGAGCTTGATTAAAGCTTATGCAATTATAAAACATTTTAGAAGTTATTCTTAGATTAGATGTATTCCAAGAATTAATATTTTGATTAAATTTTTTACATCCTTGAAACATTTTATGTGTATTAACAAGATTAGATGTATTCCATTTATCTAGAGCTTGATTAAAATTTTCACACCCTTGAAACATTTTAGCCATGTTTTTTACTTTACTTACATCCCAGTTGTTGATATAGGAATTAAAATTTTTACATCCTAAAAACATCCCTTCCATGTTATCAACATTACTTGTATCCCAAGTTTCTATACCTATAAATTTTTCTTCACTAATATTACTAAATAAATAGCTCATATCTTGAATTAAACTTGTATCTATATTTTTAAGCGGAATATCTGATAGTATTAAATATTCAAGAGTTTCTTTTGTTTTTGGTTTGTGGATTATCTTTTTTGATTGCAGTTTGAGTAAATACAATATAACCAAAAATACAAGTAAAGATATAAATAATAAAACCCAGTACTTTAAATAAGCGAAACAAAAAATCAATATAAAAAAGATTATTATCATTGTAATTTTATTTTTTGATGTCATTGTTTTGACTTTCTATAGGCTTTAAATAACTTTCTTTTATCATAAGATTTACTGTATCTTTAAACATAGGTAAAGCACTTTGTGCAGCATAATAACTATAAGCCTTGGTAGGATTTCTTACCAAAACTCCTATGGTATAATTGTTTTTTTCATCATTTGCAAAGCCAAAAAATGAAGCATTATAGCGATTTGAAGTATAGCCTTTTCTTTCAGCAATCCTAGCTGTACCTGTTTTACCACCTATGATAATGCCTTGAGTTTGTGCTTTTTTACCTGTTCCTTTTTCTATAACATTGATTAAAATTTGTTGCATTTCTTTGGCAGCTTTACTTGAGAGAATTTTTTCTTTTTTAACTTCATCATCAAGTTTTATTAAGCGTCCATCTTGATAAATTTTATTTGCAATTTGTGGTGTGATATAAATTCCATCATTGTTAAATACATTATAAGCAGCTAGAAGTTGCATAAAAGTTGTTTTTAAGCCATAACCATAGCTTAATACAGATTTTTCTACTTCTCTTAATCTTTTTGGATTTGGTATTTCTCCTTTTTGTTCATAAGGAAGATCAATACCACTTCTTTCTCCAAAACGAAAAATTCTAAGCCCTGAGATGATTTCAAGATTGCTTAATCTTTGGGCGATTTTAATCATACCGACATTTGAAGAGTAGGTAATAACTTCTTCCATGCTCATTTTATCTTTTCTATGATCATCGCGTATAGTAAAACGACCAAGCTTATATTGACCACCTTGGGTGTTGATGATTTCATTGACTTTGATTTTATCTAGCATTAAAGCAGTGGTAAATATAAAAGGCTTTATAACAGAACCCGCTTCATAGCCATATTCTATCGCACTTGCATTAAGCACAGATAGATCTTTTCCACGATTTTGTGGATCATATCTTCTTGAGCTAGCAAGGGCTAAAATTTTTCCACTTTTACTTTCCATAATTGCAACTATAATTTCATTAGCTTTTAGATCTTCATTTCTTTTATCAATAGCCTTTTCTAAGCCTTTTTGGAGTTTTAGTGAAATATTTAAGTATAAATTACATCCATCTATTTTACGCTTTTCATAAGAGTGTAAATTTAAGATAATATTGCCACCTATATCTCTTAAACCTTGGATTTTTGCATTTTGTAAAGGACTTAAGCATTCATTGTAATATTTTTCTAAGCCTTTTATGCCGACATTTTTAAAAATTTCGCTTTTTTCGTCCATATAAGTTCTTGTGTAGCCTATGATAGGAGTAAGTGAGTCTTTTGGCATATACACGCGATCTTCTTTGTGTTCTATGATATCAAGTCCTCTTGTTTCAACTCTGCCATTGTTATTTGTAAAAGACTTAAAAAAACCTTGAGTATAAAGCTTTTTAGCTAATTCTTTTAAATAACTTGCATCTTTTGAATTAATATCTTGGAGTAAAATAAAATTATAACTTCTTCTTTTTTTTGCAAGCATTCTTTTTTTGATATCTTGCATTTGTTCATCGCTTGCACCACTATAAATTTGAAAAAGCGTTAAGAATAATTCTTTTTTATCAGGATTTAAACTTCTTAGATCAATCTCTGCTCTATAAATTTGCCTACTAGAAGTTACTGTAAAATTATCGCTTGTGATGATATTGCCTCTAAGAGCGGAAAAATATTGTTCTTTTTGGGTATTTGGTATATGGCGTTTTGAGGTTAGAAAAAAAGTAGAAAGTAAAAACAAGGCCATAAAAAACAGAGCCATACAAAAAGCAAAAGCTACCTTTGAAACTCTATTTCTAATGGTGTTTGAAAGCATATATTAAATTTGAGTTCTTGAAATTTCTTTATATGCATTTATAGCCTTATTTCTAACTTCAAGCATAAATTTCATACTTGATTCAGCTTTGCTAATAGCAATTGCTGCTTGGTGTAAGTCTTTTACTTCGCCTGTTGCGATGTCTACCATAGCAGCTTCAGCTGTTTCTTGAGTTTTATTAAGGTTGTTAATAGAATTTTTTAATAAGCTTGAAAATTCATCACCTATGTTATTTGTGTTGCTATTGTTGTTTTTGTTGTTAACATTGTTAAATTGATTTATACCATTAATAGTGTTCATTTATTAACCTCTTAGTAAATCTATCGCACTTTGTGCTATAGTTTTAGTACTTGTAAAAGCACTTACATTTGCTTGGTAAGCTCTTGTTGCTTCTATTAAATCGGCCATTTCAATGACTGGGTTTATATTTGGAAAAGCAACATAACCTTGTTCATTCGCATCTGGATGAGATGGATCAAATTTCATACGAAAATCTTTATCATCTCTTACAACCTTATCAACCACTACGCTCATTATAGCAGGTTTTGCATCTTTTTGCGAAGCAGGGTCATTTAAAGGATTTTCATATTCTAAAAAATTATTATCTTTAGCGATTTGTTTATTTAGTAATTCATTAAAATCAGTCGCTTTAAAAATCACTTCTCTTCTTCTATACGGACCGCCTTCTGCTGTTCTAGTAGTGTTTGCATTAGCTATATTTGAGCTAATTACATTCATTCTAAAGCGTTGCGCGCTAAGTCCGTATCCGCTAATATCAAAATCACTTAAATAAGCCATTATTTTTCTCCTAGCCTAATTTAGAGCTTGTGTCTATGATGGTTGAAAAAATATTACTTTGTCTTCTTAAAACACCATCTAAAGCAGTAATCATCATAGTATTTTTACTCATTTCAGTAGTTTCTACATCAAGATCTACTGTATTTGCGTCATTTCTTGCTAAATGCCCATCTCTTAAATAAATGGTTGATTTATTAGGATCTGGAAATTTCCAAGGTTTTTGATGATTTGCATTTGTACTTGCTAATTCAAGCTCTTTGGTATCTTTCTTTTTAAAAATTTCATTTGCTCTATTAACTAAAGCAGTTTCAAATTCTATATCTTTTGCTTTATAAAAAGGAGTATCAACATTTGCAAGGTTAGAATTAATCATTTGACTTCTTAGGTTTCTTCCTGCTAAAGCATCAACAATAAGTTCTTTTGATTTAAAAGGGCTTATCATAATTTTTCCTTTAAAATAAAGCTTTTATAGACTAAAAGCAAAAATCATTCCAAAATATTTATGCAATTTTGTTTATCTATAAGTATATCTTTTTATAGTAAATTTTTGAAATTTTTAAAGCCACTTTCAAGTGAAACTTTTTTTTCTAGTGTTTTTAAAAAATCTTTTTTTGTCATTTCTTTAGCACCCATAAATTTTAAATGCTCATTAGGCACTTGACAATCTATTAAAAAATCATATGGTTTTAAAAGCTCACAAAGTCTTATTAGGGCTACTTTTGAGGCATCTTTTTTAAGACTTATCATGCTTTCACCAAAAAATATTTTGCCTATGATAAGTCCATATAAACCACCGATTAAAATATCGTTTTCATAAACTTCAACACTATGAGCTAAATTTTGCTCAAAAAGCTTTGTATAAACTTGTATAAATTCTTGACTTATCCAAGTTTTTTTTCTTTTTGCGCAATGACTTATAAGAGAGTTAAAATCAAAATCAAGTCTTATTTCATAAGTTTTTAAAGCCTTTTTTATGCTTTTTTGTATACGCACTTCATCAGGTAAAAGCACCATTCTAGGAGAAGGGCACCACCAAGTAACAGGATTACTAGTCCATGGAAAAAGCCCTAGACGATAAGCATGAGGTATAAAATCTACTTCTAGCTTTTCGCTAATAAAAACAGGTGCATCATCAGGGCTTTTTAAAAGTTTAGAATACAAATTCGATTTTTTCATTTTTGGAAAGTTTGAGTTTTAATTTACCACCATTTTTTAATTTTCCAAACAAAATCTCATCGCTTAATCTCTCTCCTAATTCTTCAGCAATAATGCGTTTTAATAATCTTACCCCAAATTCTTTGTTATTGGTTTTTTTAGCAAGAAATTCTTTTACTTTTTTATCAGCTTCTATGGTGATATTATTTAAATTTTTCGCCATTAAATCTAGCTCTTTTTGGACGATTTGTTCTAAAATTTCTTGATTTAAGTCATTAAAATGAATGATTTTATCAATACGGTTGATAAACTCAGGCGCAAAAAAATCTTTTATGGCTTTATTACTTTTTTCTTTATCGCTGCTTAAAAAACCAAGCTCATTACTTTCTTTTAAGCCTAAATTTGAAGTCATAATGATAATAGTATTTTTAAAATCAGCTTTTAAACCACTATTATCCGTCAAGCTCGCATTATCAAAAATTTGCAAAAAAGTATTAGTTAAATCAGGATGAGCTTTTTCTATCTCATCAAATAAAACTACGCTAAAAGGATTTTTTCTAATACTATTACTAAGCAAGCCACCATCTTCATAGCCCACATAACCTGCTGAAGTTCCTATGAGTTTGCTCACGTCATGTTTTTGTGAGTATTCACTCATGTCAAATCTTTCAAGGTTAAGGTTTAAAATTTGTGCTAAATTTTTCGCAAGTTCGGTTTTACCAACCCCGCTTGAACCGGTAAATAAAAACACACCTTTTGGGGTGTTTTTACCTTTTAATCCTGCATAGCTTTGTTTTAAAATAGAACATAAAGCTTTAATAGCTTCATCTTGCCCAAAAATGTTTTGTTTTAAATCATGCTCTAAGTTCTTAAGAATTTTACCTTGATCGCTTTCATAAATTTTATGAGAATGTGTCATTCTTGCTAGAGTATTTTCTAAATCTTTTATTTTTACTATTTTTTTACTTTTTTTATCTTCTAAAGCAAAACTTGCACCAAGCTCATCGATTAAATCAATCGCACTATCTGGTAAAAATTTATCATGTAAAAATTGTTTTGCTAATTTTATACTTGTTTGTAAAATTTCATCACTGATTTTGATTTTGTGAAAATTTTCATATTTGCTTTTTAAGCCTTGTAAGATTAAAAAACATTCTTCTTCGCTTGGTTCATCTATATCAATTTTTGCAAATCTTCTACTTAGGGCTTTGTTTTTATCAAAGGTGTTTTTATATTCTATAAAAGTAGTTGCACCTATGCATTTAATGTTGCCATTACTTAGTGCAGGTTTTAATAAATTTGACATATCTGCATGACTTTCATTACTTGCGCCAGTTCCTACTATGGTGTGAATTTCATCTATAAATAAAATAGCATTAGGGATATTTTCTAATTCTTTAATGATATCTTTTAATCTTTTTTCAAAATCACCTCTGTATTTTGTCCCTGAAAGCAAGCTTGCCATATCAAGACTATAAATTTTTGAGTTTTTTAAATGTTTTGGTACTTTTTCTTCAGCTATAGCTAACGCTAGTCCATCTATAATGGCACTTTTACCAACGCCTGGCTCACCAACTAAAATAGGATTATTTTTTTTGCGACGGCTTAGAATTTGCATCATTCTTTCAAGTTCAAATTTCCTACCTATAACAGGATCTATTTTGCTTTTTTTTGCAAGTTCAACTAGCTCTATAGTATGGGTTTTTAAATTTTCAAATTCAGCATTTTGCAATAATTCTTTTATTTTTTCTTCTTCTATTAGGTGTTTTTTTAAAATATTATAAGAATAAGCTTTTTCTTCTTTGCAAAGTGCGATGATAAAATCAATCACACTTGTTTGATTTTTTGCATTTAGCTTGTGTAGTATATTTTCCAAGATCACAGAAAAAATAGGTTCTATTTCTTTTTTTAAAATTTCGTTATTTTTAGCTAAGTAGTTTTTTAACTCATTTTCAAAGCCTTGTAAATCACCATCCCCGATTTCTTCAAGTAGATTTTTAAAATCATTGCTAAGCTTAACTAAAGCAAAAAGCAAATGTTCACAAGTGATAAATTCATGATGATTGATAAAGCTTAAATGTCTTGCATTTGGTATAAATGAGTCAATTAATTCTTTATATTTCATTGTTCTTCTATCCTTGTTTGGAGTGGAAAATCATTGTTTTTTGCTGCCGTGTCAACTTGCTGTTTTTTACTTAGTGCAATCTCTTCTGTATATATACCACAAACTCCACTTCCTTGATGATGGATTTCAAGCATAATTGCACTTGCTTTTTCAAAATCATGATGAAAAATATTCATTAAAATTTCAATTACAAAATCCATAGTGGTAACATCATCATTTAAAAGCAAAACCTTAAACATTTTAGGTTCTGCTAGTTTTTGTTGTTCTAAAATTTCACTTTTTAGACTCATTTAATATCCTAGTAATATCTTCTTGCATAGTTTGAGTAGAAACTTTTCCAAGATAATATTTCACATAACTTTTTGAGTCTTTATTCCAAAAGTCTGTTAAATCTTGATAAATACCATCTTTTAAAACTACTTTAAAAGGAAGTTGTTCCATGCTTTGGTAATTAATATCTTTTAAGGCTTGTGCAACAATTCTATTATTTTCTTTAGAATTGCTTAAAAAATAATACGCCCCATATTTAATGGCAAAATCTTTTATGGTTTGATCGCTTACATTTTCAAAATGACTAAGCCCTATGATGATAAAATTATCTGTATTTTTTTGCCATAAGCTTGTTAAATGGGTAGCTTCTTCTTGGCAAGGTGTGCAAAAGGTTCCAAAAAAATCAAACATTAAAATTTTATTCTCTTCGCCTTTTACCACAAAACCATTTTGTGTTCTTACTAAGGTTTTTTCACCACCATTGACACTTTTTAAAAGAATTTCATCACCCATTTTATACTCAGCAAATGCAAATTTGTTTTCAATTTTTTCTTCGCTTGAGCAAGCATTTATTAAAAATGCAAAAGCAAATGTAAAAAATAAATAAGCAAATTTTTTCATCAAAATCCTTTTTTAATAATGATTTTTCATAGCAGCTCTTGCCTCAAGATCTGCTTGTTTTTTCTTTAAACTTTCTCTTTTATCGTGTAAGTTTTTTCCTTTGGCTAAGGCTATTAAGACTTTTGCTTTATTTTTTTCATTAAAATAAAGTTCTAATGGCACTATAGTAAAACCTTGGGTGCTAATTTTACCAAAAAGTCTATCGATTTGCTTTTTATGCATTAAAAGTTTTCGCGCACCTTTTTCATCATGTTTGTAAAATGAATGAGTGGTGCTAAGATGAGAAATATGAGCATTAAGTAAGAAAATTTCACCTTTGATAATACGCACAAAAGAATCTTTCAAATTTGCTCTACTAGCTCTTAATGCCACTACTTCAGAACCCTTTAAAACAATACCTGCTTCAAATTTTTCCAAAATTTCATAATCAAAAAAAGCTTTTTTGTTTTTAACTATAGTTTTTTTCATCGTTTAGCCTTAAAAACTCCACTTCCACTTCCACTTAAAAAATAAGCTTCATCAAGAAAAGTTTGCATTTTAGGATAAATTTTTACACAAGGAGCAAATAAGTCATTTAAATCAGTGTTTTTATACTCTAAAATTTCACTTGTTTTGAGTGTTTTAAGTGTTTTGGCTAAATTTAAATTCGCTGTTAAATCATATGAGCTTTCATCAAATGCTTTATATACTTTTGCGCTTGAGCATTCAATAGATGGAAAAGTAAAATCAAGTTGGCTAAAATCATCTTCAAAATATTCTACAATCTCGCCACACCCACTAACATTTGCACTATCATATCCGCTTAAAAAAAAGATTAAATCAGAGCCAAGTTTCTGGCAGATTTGTTCAAGTTGTTGTTGGTTAAGTTTTAAATTTAAAGTTTCGTTGATCATTAATAAAAATGCAACCGCATCAGTGCTACTTCCACCAAGGCCTCCACCTATGGGAATGTTTTTGATAAGCTTTAAACTTTTATCTTTAAAAAATTCATTTAATTCATTAGAAAATCCTAAATTTTCTAATTCTTTATAAGCTTTGTGTATGATGGTATCTTGGGTAAAATTTCCAGTGATTTCAAACCCTTCTTTGGTTTTTTTATCACTAAAGCTTAATTCATCAAAAATATCTTTTAATAAGACAAAGCGTGATTGTAATAAATGATAAGATCTTGAGTCAATTCCTATGATTTTTAAAAAAATATTAGCTTTTGCGTAAGCTTTCATTTTTTTAGCTTTTTACTCAGATCATCAAGTTTTATCGTTTCATCGCTAATTGCATGTAAATTTTCACTTTTTACCTGCTCGATAAGCTCTTTGCGTAGTATCATTAAAGACTTTGGAGCTTCGATGCCTATTTTAGCATAGCCTTTACCTGTTTGAACTACTTTGATTTCTATATCATCTCCGATTTTTATACTTTCATTTTCTTTTCTTGATAAAATTAACATTTTAATACCTTATTTAAATAATATTGCACTTGATTATCTTGGATAGAAATGATAGAAAAAAAATCTTTTTCTTCTAAAATATAGCTACCTTCTTCTTGAATTTCCAAATCGTCCAAAAATATTTTTTGTCCATTGTGTAATTTTTGGGGGTATTTTATCGTATTTTTTCTAAGATTTAAATAAGCTAAAGGATTTAACTCTTTTTCATTCTCATAAAAAAACTTTCCTTCACTTAAGCGTTCTAATGAGCTTAGCGTGGCTTTAATACCAAGTTTTCTAGCAAATAATTCACAATAAGAGCGTATATAAGAACCCTCACTAACTGCTATTTCTATGGTTAAAAAGGGGTGGTTATAGTGTAAAATTTTAGTATAAAAAATTTCCATAACACAGGGCTTTAAATTGACTTCAAAACCTCTTTTTGCAAGCTCATAAGAGCGTACTCCATCTATTTTTTTTGCACAAAATGCGGGTGGGGTGTAGGTGATTTTACCTAAAAGTTCATTTTTAATTTGTTCTAAAATTTGCTCATCAAAAGCATTTATAAGATTGATCTCTTTAATATTTTGATTATCAAGGCTTAGTGAATGCACGCCTAGCCAAAGCGTTGCTTTGTAAACCTTTGGATTTTTATCAAAAAAGCGAAAAAGTTTTGTGTATTGATCAAAGGCTATGAGTAAAACACCTTTTGCAAAAGGATCAAGTGTTCCTGAAAAACCTGCTTTTTTGTTTTTATATTTTTTTTTGAGTTTGCCTAAAAAAGCATTAGAACTCATTCCACTTGGTTTGTAAGCTACAAAAAGTTTATTCATATCACTTTTTCCACAAAACTTGACATTATCATTCTTTCTATGCCTCCAAAATTAATCGTGAGTTTTTCTTCAGCACCTATTTTACTTACCCCAGTGACTCTGCCTATGCCAAAAATTTTATGTTTGATTAAATCGCCTTTTTTATAGCAATTTTTTTGATGATCTAGTGTTAATTCTTTTTTGATTACATTACTCTCGCCAAAAAATCTACTTTTTTCTAATCTTGTGCGACTTCCTTTATAAAATCTAGAATTAGCATAGCTTAAATAAAGTTTTTTCTTGGCTCTAGTGATTGCTACATAGGCAAGTCTTCTTTCTTCTTCTATATTGCTTGATTCGCTAGTGAGTGGGAAAAATCCTTCTTCTAAACCTATGATAAAAACATAATCAAACTCAAGTCCTTTGCTTGCATGAATACTCATAATACAAATACTTTCTTTATCAAGTCCATCTTGCTCATTAAGTAAAGAAATTTCATTTAAAATATCATCTAAGCCATTATAATTTCCATGAGTGATTTTATCTTTTAAGTTAGCATAAAGTTCATCTATATTTAAAAGTTTATCTTCACCTTCTGGGTTATCTTTATAAAATTCTTTGATTTTAAATTCTTCTTCTAAGGCTAAAATCATTGCAAGCAAATCATCTTTTTCTTTGATTTTGTGTATGCTTAGTATGAATTTTTCTAATTCTTTGTCTGTTTTTTTACTAAAAAAACCACTCCCTTGCAAAGCACATAGACTTTCAAATAAAGACAAATGGTTTTCTTTGGCATAATTTTCTAGCTTTTCTAAACTTGCATTACCAAAATTTCTTTTAGGGCGGTTGATAATGCGTTTAAAAGAATAATCATCATTTAAATTTGAAAGTAATCTTAAATAAGAAATAATATCTTTAATCTCAGCTCTTTCATAAAAACGAATTCCGCTTAGCAATTTAAAAGGAATTTTTTCTTTGCTAAAAGCTTCTTCAAGAGCACGAGATAGAGCATTTACTCTATAAAGTATGGCTATTTCACTAGGATTAATTCCTGAGTTTAAAAGTTTTGAAACTTCTCTTGCAACCTTAAAGCTTTCAATTTTCTCATCATCATTTTGCAAAATTGTGATTTCTTCGCCCTCATCTTTGGTGCAAATTAAAGTTTTCCCTAGTCTTTTTCTATTGTGCTCTATAAGTTCATTTGCAGCTTGTAAAATAGCGCTAGTTGAGCGATAATTTTGCTCTAATTTGACTAATTTTACATTGTTAAATTGCTCTTTGAAATTTAAGATATTTTCTATTTTAGCCCCACGCCATCCATAAATACTTTGATCATCATCGCCTACCACGCAAATATTTTCATGAGACGTGCAAAGTTTTTTTAGAATTTGATATTGTAAGGCATTGGTATCTTGATACTCATCTACTGTTATATAAGTATATTTTTGACTTTGCTCTTTTGCAAATTGTTCATCTTCTAAAATTTTATTAGTTAGCATGAGTAAATCATCAAAATCCATGAAATTATTTTGGATTAAAAAATGTTCATATTGCTCATATAAATGAATGATTTCTTCGTAATTTTTGTTTTTTTCATCTTTTAAAAATTCTAATTCTTTGCGTATTTCTTGGGCGCTTTTGCTTTGATTTTTAAAATTTGAAATATAAGCACCTATGCTTACTAAAGAGCTTTGTAAATTTTCGCTAGCTAAATCTTTTAGTATTTTCTTTTTATCATCTGTATCGATAATGACAAAATTATTTGCTCTATTAATTCTTTCACTATAAAGTCTTAAGAATAACAAGCCAAATTTATGAAAAGTGCATAAAAGGGGATTGTGTAGATTTTGATCTTGTAAAAGTGCTAAGGCTCTTGTTTTCATTACATTAGCAGCTTTATTTGTAAAGGTTAGTGTGAGGGTGTTTTGCGCAGGAATACCTACATGATCAATCAAATAAGCAAGCCTAGTGGTAATGGTTTTAGTCTTTCCACTACCTGCGCCTGCTAGTATTAGCATAGCTCCATCAATATGCATGATAGCTTCTTTTTGGCTATCATTTAAACCTTCAAAAAAACTCATTTTTTAAATAAATCTTTATTGTTAGGATTATTTAAAAAAGCATTCATGGATTTTTCTTTTAATTTTTGATCATTTTGCTTTTTGAAATAGTTTGAAAAATTGACAAAAATGATATTATCTTCAACTTGAATTTGAGTAATTGCCCCTAAATCCACTTTCACAAAAGTTGCAAAATCATCAGGTCCAAAACCTGCATGAAATTCTATATGCTCATTTGTTAAAACTATGGATTTAAAAGTATAACCACCAAGAGCAAAAAGACAATAAGGATTTTTACTCACTACATCTAATTCTGGTGGTAAAGGAGGTTCAAGTGTAACAAATTTAGTATTTACAATGATATTAAACTCAATATCTTCTTGGATTAAAATTTGTAAACATTCATAAATGCTTTTTTGCATTAAACTTATAAAATTTTTATTGTTTAAAATTTTATCAATCATTGCTTAGCCTTAAAAATTCATCTACTAGTATTCTAACTTGCTCTAAACCTATATTCCAAAACTCATCACTTTCTATATCAAAGCCAAACATAGCTACAAGTTCTTTTGGACTTTTGCTTCCCCCACTACTTAAAAACTCAGTATAAATCGAAGTAAAATCAGTACATTTACCACTTTTATATAGTCCATAAAGTGCTAAAACTAAAAGTTGTGCATAAGCATAAGCATAGCAGTAAAATGGAGAGTGTATAAAATGTGGTATATAAGAATACCAAAGGCCATAATTTTTGGTTAAAACTACACTATCTTGAAACATTTTTCTTGATTCTTCAAGCCAAATCTCACTTAGTTCTTGAGCGCTTAGTTCTTCTTTTTTAGCATGAAATCTGCGTTCAAAAGTAGTAAAATTAATCTGTCTATAAAGAGTAGCAAAAATATCTTCTATTTTTGCTGCATATAAAGACAGAAGCTCTTCTTTGTCTAAATTTTCTTTAATATAATCAAAAATCAACATTTCTGCAAATACTGAAGCAGTTTCTGCTGTAGTTAGCGGTGTATCTTGATTTAAAAAACTTACTTTATAGGAAAGTTTTTGATGTATAGTGTGGCCTAGCTCATGTGCTAGAGTAAAAAGATCGCGTCTTTGGTTGGTATAGTTTAACAGTATGAAAGGATGACTTAGTGGCGTGCTTGAGTGAGAAAAAGCACCGCTTTGTTTAAATTCTTTAGGGTAAACATCGATCCAATTATTCTCAAAAGCTTCTTTTGCTATCATATAAAAATCTTTAGAAAATTTTTCAAAGGCTTTTAAAACTATATCTTTTCCTTGATCAAAATCAACTTGCATTTCCTTTCCAATAGGCGCATAACGATCATAATCTTTTAACTTTTTATACCCTAGAATTTTTTTCTTTGTATTGTAAAATTTAGAAACAATATCAAAGCTATTCTCGCTAGCACTAATAAGTGCATCAACACTTTTTTTAGAAATTTGATTTCTTATATGTCTTGGGGTTTCAGGACTTTCATAAGATCTTAACTCACAAATACTAGCAAGTTCACTTTTAATCATATTAAAAATATATACTAAAAGTTTGTTTTGTTTTTTTAAAGTTTTGCTAAAGCATTTTGAAGCTTTTTTTCTAATGCTTCTATCTTTATCATAAAGCTTGCTTAGAATTTCTTCTTCGCTTAATTTTTGTCCTTCAAAATTAAATTTTAAAGCACTAAAGGTTTCATCAAATAATCTTGCAAATGCATTTGAACCTGTACTTGATAGAGCTAAGATGACTCTTTCTTCTTTTTTAGAAAGATTGTGTTTTTTGTGTTTGATAAGATTATTTAAATAAAACTCATAATCTTTGCAAAATGTGATGAAAGTTTTACTTTTTTCTTCTTTTAACTCGCAAAATTCAAGTTCAAAAAATAAAAGATTTTCTTCTATTTTTTTACTTAAATTTTCATATTTTGCATAAAAAGCACCCTTGGTAGTATCTTGAGCAAAATTTAAATACACATAGGTTAGTATGTGGGAAAGCTTTAAGATTAATTCTTCATAATTTTTTAAAGCTTGCAAGAATTGCTGATTGTCTAAACTATGAAGATTATTTTCATATTGTTTTTTAAATTCACAAGCTTCATCTTGGGTTTTTTGTAAAAAAAGATTTAATTCTTGCTCATCTTTAAATAATATACTTAAGTTCCAATTTTGCATGATTTTAGCTTTCTAAAATGAGTTTTTTTAATACAGCCATTCTAATGGCAACACCATTTTTAACTTGAGTTAAAACCTTACATCTTTTATCAGCCATTACTTCATCGCTAATATCAATGTTTCTATGCACAGGGCCTGGGTGCAAGATAATGAGATTTTTATCTTTTATTAAGTCTTTGCTAATGCAAAAATCATTTGCATAATCTTTAAGCGATGCATAGGTTGGAATATTGTGTCTTTCAGTTTGTGTTCTAAGGCTCATGATAATATCTACATCGTCAATGACTTCTTTTAGTTTATTTGTTTTTTTAATGGGATAATTTGGCATAAAATGAGGTGGGGCTACTAGGGTAATGTCTATACCAAAACGAGGTAATAATTCTAAATTTGAAGCAGCAACGCGTGAGTTTTTAATATCTCCTACTATTGCTATTTTTTTACCTTTTACATTATAATCAAAATGCTCCATTATAGTAAAAAGATCAAGTAAAGCTTGGGTAGGATGAGCGTGTTTACCATCGCCTCCATTAACTATAGGACAATGAGTATAATTTGCTAAAGTATGAGGCACACCTGAGTTTTTGTGTCTAACTACAATAGCACTTGGTGCCATTGCATCTAAATTCGCAGCAGTATCAAAAAGTGTTTCACCTTTACTTGAACTACTTCTTGAAACATCTAATTTTAAAACTTTAGCACCCAGTCTTCTTGCAGCTGTTTCAAAGCTTGATTGAGTGCGTGTTGAATTTTCAAAGAAAATTGTTGTGACACTTTTTCCTTCTAAAAATGTACGCGGTTTTTCATCTAAAAATTCTTTTGCTTCTTTAAATAAAGCCAAGATTTCATCATTGCTAAAATCTTTTGTAGTAATTAAATGCCTCATAAGTCCTCCTTAAATTTTTAAATTAAGCTCATTATCTGAACAAATAGCACTAAATAAAACATCTGTTGAGCTATTTAAAGCTGTTTCAACGCTATCTTGGATAACCCCTATGATAAATCCAACCGCAACTACTTGCATGGCTATGTCATAATCAATATTAAACAAAGAGCAAGCAAGTGGTATAAGTAAGAGTGAGCCTCCAGCAACCCCGCTAGCTCCACAAGCTGCAAATGCGGCTAAAACACTCAAAAGCATAGCTTGTAAAAAATTTATTTCAATGCCTACTGTATGAGCTGCTGCAAGACTTAATATGGCTATGGTTACAGCTGCTCCTGCCATATTAATCGTAGCGCCTAGTGGAATAGAAATACTATATAAATTATTATTGATATTTAATTTAGAGCAAAGTGCCATATTTACAGGGATGTTTGCTGCAGAACTTCTTGTGAAAAATGCAAAAACAGCGCTATGTTTTAAGCAAATAAAAATCAAAGGATAAGGATTTTTCTTTGTATAAGCAAAGACAATTAAAGCATTAATCACAAAGGCTACAAAAAACATGGTTAAAACTAAAATTATTAATAATTTAACATAACTTAAAAGTCCTGCTGCTCCTGTTTGAGCAACTGAATTTGCTACAAGTCCAAAAATTCCAAATGGAGCAAGCTTGACTATAAATTTAACAATTTTTAATACACCTTCGTTGATATCAGTAAAAAGTTGTTTTGCGTCATTTGAACAGTGCCTTAGGGCAAAACCCCCACCTATGGCCCAAGCTAATATACTTAAATAATTTCCTGAAGATAAGGCGTGGATAGGATTATCTACGATTTGAAAAAGTAAGGTTTTAAATACTTCGCCTATATGTGCAGGGCTTGTAGTAGAAGCTTTTTCAATATCGGTTAATACTAATTCTACGGGAAAGACAAAGCTTATACTAACCGCGCTTAAAGAAGCTAAAAAAGTTCCAAATATATATAAGAAAATGATATGTTTTATTTTTTCGCTTCCATGATTAAATTCTTTTGTGCAAATAGTTGTTAAGATTAAGATAAAAACCAAAATCGGTGCTATGGCTTTTAAAGCTCCTGTAAATAAAGCACCAAAAATATTTGCAAAAATAGCTAAATCTTTAGAAAAAATACCTACTAAAATTCCTAAAATAATACCTATGCAAATTTGTAAAATAAGATTTCCATCTTTATAGCGTTTGATTGCACAAGAAAATAAACTCATTTTTTACCTTTTTTGTAGTGATAAATTTTTAATTTATTCTAACAAAGTAAAGCTTAAATAAGCTTTTTTATTTTTAAGCTAGCTTATGTTAGAATAAAGCTAGAATTTTTATGATAAGGAATATTAATGTATTTATTTACTTCTGAAGTTGTTAGCGCAGGGCATCCTGATAAATGTGCTGATATTATAGCTGATTCTATAGTGGATGCTTTTTTAACTCATGATAAAGATTCAAGGGTTGCTAGTGAGGTTTTTGTAGCAGGAAATAAAGTAGTAATTGGTGGTGAAATTAAATCAAAACATAAACTAGAAAAACAAGATTATGAAAATATTGTAAAAAAAGCTCTAGCAGATATTGGTTATGATGGGCATCCACATTTTAGCAAAAAACAATGTTTACATCCTGATGATTTAGATGTAATGGTATTTTTAAATGAACAAAGTCCTGATATCAATCAAGGTGTTGATCAAGAAGATGGAGAAATTGGAGCGGGTGATCAAGGGATAATGTTTGGTTTTGCAAGTAATGAAGCAAAAGAATATATGCCAGCAGCTATTTCTTATGCTAGAATGCTTTGCGATAAAGTATATGAGTTTGCAAAAAACAATCCTGATAAACTTGGAGTGGATATTAAAACTCAAGTGACAATTGATTATGTAAATAAAGAAAATTTTGAAAATTGTAAACCTCAAAGCATCCATACTATTGTAGTTTCAGCTCCTTGTGTTGAAAGTATGAAAATAGAAGATTTAAGAGCTTTGGTGATGGAATTGATTTTAGATTCAAATTTACCAAAAGAGCTTTTTTGTCCAGAAAAAACAAGAATTTTAATCAATCCAACGGGAAAATATGTAAATCACAGCTCATTACATGATAGTGGTTTAACAGGAAGAAAACTTATAGTAGATAGCTTTGGTGGCTATGCTCCAATAGGTGGAGGAGCGCAATCTTCTAAAGATTATACTAAGGTTGATAGAAGTGGGCTTTATGCTGCAAGATGGCTTGCTAAAAATATCGTAGCAGCAGGTCTTGCTAAAAAATGCATAGTGCAGCTTTCTTATGCTATAGGTGTAGCTAAACCAACTTCTGTTAGTGTGGATTGTATGGGAACAAACACAAGATTAAATGATGATATTTTAAGTGATTTTGTGATGAAAACTTTCCCATTAACTCCAAATTGGATTAAAAATAAATTCAATCTTGATAAACCAAGTAAAGATACTTTCATGTATGCTGATGTAGCTGCTCGTGGTCAAGTAGGTCAGGCTGATTATCCTTGGGAAAAATTGGACGCTCTTGATGAATTTAAAGCATTATAATAATGAAGCTTTTGAGCTTCATTTTGCTTTAAAAGTTTTTCTTTTATCTTTAAAATCAATATCTCTTTTGACTTAATTACAGCATTTTCTTTTCCATTAACTGCATGATATATACTTACATTATAATTATTTGCATAAAAACGCATTAGAAAATTTTGTAATTTATACTCACTTGAAAAATTAAACCAAGCATTGTTTGAAATAGCGATGATGATTTTTGAGTGTTTATAAAGTTTTTCTTTTGTAGCTTCAAAGCAGATAGCATTAGTGATGAGTTGATTATTTAGAGTGTATTGATTTAATTCCTTTCCTTTTGAAAATTCATCAATATTTAAAAGATATTTTTTAAAAAAGTTTTTAAATATAGGAATTTCTTCCCCAAAAGGCACAAGATAGTGTTTGTTAAAAACTTGTATGTTGCCATTGTCAAATACATAAGTGCTATTGTATAGATGATTAGGTGTGGTACTTATAGCACCTGTGATGATGATGATTTGTTTTGATAAATCTTTTAAAGCTTGTAAATAACTTGGAGCTTTATTTAAAGCAAAGGCAAAAGCTGTTTCAGGAAAAACAATTACTTCTTTACCTTCTTTTATGGCCTGATTGATTTGATAAAATATATCTTTAGAATGAGTGTGTAAATTTTCTTGTATGAATTTTTGATCTTGGGAGATATTAGTTTGAATTAATTTATAGTCTAAATTTAATGTTTGCGATTGTTTTTGATTATATTGGGCTCCAATTAGAATAAGGATTAAAATGATTGCTATTTTATAATATCTTGAAATGTATTTTTCATAATAAAAATAAGCAATCAAAAACATAGCTATAATGCCTTGATAACTTGCATCAAAGATTCCATATACACTTAAAACACCCCAATTTAGCCAATCAAATCCAAAAGGATGAACAAAACTAAGTAAAAAAATCCCACAAAGCCTTAAAAAATCATATTTAAGAAAAAAACATACTAAAAATAATAATCCATAAATTAATCCGATTAAGATAATTTCTAAAGGAATTAAATAAGCTAAATCAAAATAAATTGATGATAAAGCTATCCACCAAAACCATAAAATTCCTACAAAAAATCCGGTATAAAAATATCCTATTTTACTTTTATTTCTTAGCAATAAAATCAAACCATATATACTTAAAAATGGTGAAATAAATTCAAAAAGTAAATTTTCAAAAAAAGAAAAATAAATAAAATTTGACAATAAAAGTGCAGAAAAAAAGGCTTTTATTATTTTAAAAGTGGTAGAATTAGAATTTATGAATTTTAAAAAAAGGGGAAGAAATGGCAGAAAACGGAAATATTTGGACTTCATTGTTGCCTCTCATTGTGCTTTTTGCGATTTTTTATTTTTTGGTTATTAGACCACAACAAAAACAAGCAAAAGACCACAAATTAATGGTTTTATCTTTAGAAAAAGGAGATAAAATCATCACAAATGGTGGGATAATTTGCGAGGTGGTAAAACCAGAAGAGGATTTTATCAAAGTTAAGCTTAATGATGAAAATGTAGTTGTAAAAATTTCTAGAGATTTCATAGCAAAGAAAATTGATGCGTAGTGGAAAAATTACTTATAGAAGTATTATTTTCTTTGTAGTTTTTCTTATAGGATTAATTTTTTCCATACCTTCTTTTATGCAAACCCAAAGTGGTGCTAAGATTAACCTAGGACTTGATTTGCAAGGCGGTTTGCATATGTTATTAGGTGTAGAAGTAGAAGAGGCGGTTAAGTCAAAGGTTAAATCCATAGCCTCTTCTCTTAGCTATTCTATCAATAAAGAAGATATTATTGTTGATAAAATCAAAGTAAATGATACTAGTATTGAATTTAGCTTATTAGATGAAAATGATGTAGCTAAGGTTGATTTGTTATTAAAAGACATTAAAGGCTTGGCTGTCACACATGAAAATTTACACTACACACTTTCTTTAACCCAAGAAGAAATCAAACTAACTCATGAACAAGCTATTTTACAAGCTGTAGAAACTATTAGAAATAGACTTGATCAATTTGGTCTTGCAGAGCCAAATGTAGCAAGATCGGGCGAGGATAAAATTTTAGTCGAACTTCCAGGTATTAAAACTGCTGCAGATGAGGCTAGAGCTAGAGAACTTATCGCAAAAGCTGCACATTTGCAATTAATGGAAGTAGATGATGTTAGGATGGATCAGGTAAATAATCTTACTCCAGCTCAGGCTGCTGAATATGGAGATTTGATTTTTGAAGATGCAAAAAATCCTCAAATTAAATATCTAGTAAAATCTATACCTATTCTTGATGGTTCTATGCTAACAGATGCAAAAGTAGGTTTTGCGCAAAGTAATAATCTTCCTGTTATTAATTTTACCTTAAATTCAGAAGGTGCTAAAAAATTTGGAGATTACACAGGAAATAATGTAGGTAAACGCTTAGCTATAGTCTTAGATAATAAAGTATATTCAGCTCCAAGAATTAATGAAAGAATAGGTGGAGGCAGTGGTCAAATTAGTGGCAGTTTTACTGTTGAAGAAGCTCATGATGTGGCTATTGCTTTAAGAAGTGGGGCACTTTTAGCACCGGTTAAAATGCTTGAAAAAAGAAGCGTTGGACCATCTTTGGGTGCTGATAGTATTAAAATGAGTATGATAGCCCTAGCAGGTGCTTCTATATTGGTTATTGCATTTATGGTGATGTATTATGGTATAGCAGGAATTTTTGCTAATATTGCTTTAGTAGCAAATATTTTAGTGATTATTGCTGTAATGGCTATGTTTGGTGCAACCTTAACTTTACCTGGTATGGCAGGACTTGTACTGACTGTGGGTATGGCAGTAGATTCTAATGTTATTATTAATGAAAGAATTAGAGAATTATTGCGAGAAGGTGCTAGTATAAGACAAAGTGTTGAAAATGGTTATAAGCATGCAATGAGTGCGATTTTAGATTCTAATATTACTTCGCTTATTACTTCAGTGGTACTTTATGCTTATGGAACAGGTGCGGTAAAAGGTTTTGCGGTGACTTTAAGCATAGGGATTTTAGTTTCTATGATTACTTCTATTGTTGGAACTCATGGTATGTTTGAAATGTTTATGAACCGTATGGAAAAAAGCAATAATACAAGATTATGGTTTGGATATAGGAGACCTTAATGCAATTTTTTAGTCAAAAACATGTTTATGATTTTATGAGAATGAGATTTGCAGCCATCTCTTTGTCTTTTATTTTATTTTTTGGTTCTATTTTTATCCTTTTTACTAAGGGTTTGAATTTTGGTATTGATTTTACCGGTGGAACTTTGGTGCAACTTCAATACGAGCAAAAAGCTCCTTTGGCTGAAATTCGTAAAGCTTTAGCTATCAATGAAAATTTAAAAGGTGCTAGCGTTACTGAATTTGGTAGTGCTAATGAAGTTATTATTCGTTTTTCAGGAAGTAGTGATAGCTTGGGAAGTGATATTGGAGCAAGTATTGCAAATTTATTAAAAGATACAGGTAAATTTGAAGTGCGCCGCGTGGATGTAGTAGGTCCAAAAGTAGGAGATGAACTGCGTAATAAAGGTCTTATGGCAGTTGGAATTTCTTTGATTGCTATTTTGATTTATTTGGCAGTAAGATTTGAATGGCGTTTTGCTATGGCTTCTATTGTGTGTGAAATTCATGATATAGTCATTACTTTAGGCGCTATTGCTTTATTTGAAATAGATGTAAATTTAGATATTTTGGCGGCTGTTTTAACTGTGCTTGGGTATTCTTTAAATGATACGATTATTATTTTTGATAGGATTAGAGAAGGTGTTAAAACAAGTAAAAATTCAAAACTTGATCTAATTATTAACGAATCAGTTTCGGCAACTTTATCAAGAACTACTTTAACAACGGGCTTAACTTTAATTACTGTTGTAGTGCTTTATTTCTTTGGCGGATCTATGATAGAAGGTTTTGCTTTAACTATGATAGTGGGTATTGTAGCAGGTACTGCAAGTTCTATATTTGTAGCAAGTCCAGCGCTTTTATGGTTTAAATTCAGCGTTGCACAGTATCGCCAAAAAGAATTAGAAAAAGTAAAGAAAAAACAAGAAAAAGAAAAATTAAGAGCGATGTATGAAAAAGGAACGGTGTAAAAATGAATTGGGGTAAGGTTATTTATATCTTTTTTGCTCTAATGAGCTTAACTACAACCGCAGGATTTTTATATGATCAAAATGAAGTTGCATTATTTATTGCAGCTTGTGTGAATTTAATTTCTACTTTATTGAAAATTGGGGTTAGAAATTTCTTAGCAGCTGAATTATTTGCTAGTTCTTTAGTGGCTGATTTGCATTTAATTCCAGCTTTTGCTTTAATACAAATTAATCCAGAAGCTAATGTTATGGTTTATACTTTAGCAATTGGTGCTTTGATAGCTAATATCTTTTCAATGATTTTAGTTATAGTTGATTCAGTAAAAAATCAAGAAGAAAATTAGGAGTTAAAATGGCATATGAAGCAGGTAAAATAGAAAAAAAATGGCAAAAAATTTGGCAAGAAAAAGAATATTTTGAACCAAAAGATGATTTTTCTTTACCAAAAAAATACATTTTATCTATGTTTCCATACCCAAGTGGTAGAATTCATATGGGACATGTGAGAAACTATAGTATAGGTGATGCTATGGCTAGGTATTATAGAAAAAAAGGTTTTAACGTCTTACATCCTATAGGTTTTGATAGTTTTGGTATGCCTGCTGAAAATGCTGCGATTAAACATGGTATCCATCCTAAAAAATGGACTTATGAAAATATTGATTATATGCAAAATGAGCTTGCTTCTTTGGGTTTTTCTTTTTCCAAAAAAAGAATGCTTGCTACTTCTGATCCTTTATATACTAAATTTGAGCAAGAATTTTTCATCAAAATGTATGAAAAAGGACTTGTTTATACTAAAGAAGCCGAAGTTAATTGGTGTGAGAATGATAAAACAGTTTTAGCAAATGAGCAAGTTGAAGATGGTAAATGTTGGCGTTGCGGACATGAAGTCATTAGAAAAAAAATGCCAGGATATTATGTAAAAATCACTGCTTATGCAGATGAATTATTGCAAGATCTTAAAAAGTTAGAAGGAAAATGGCCAAGTCAAGTTTTGACTATGCAAGAAAATTGGATAGGTAAAAGCACAGGGCTTAGTTTTGATTTTGATATAGAAGAAAATAATAAAATCAGTGCAAAAAAGATCAATGTTTTTACCACAAGAGCTGAGACTATTTATGGAGTATCTTACATTGCTTTAGCGCCTGATCATGAAATAGTAAATGAATTAATTGATAAAAAATTACTAGATCAAGATGTTATAGCTAAAATTCAAAATATACAAAATCAAACACCGCGCCAAAGACAAGCCGCGCCAAAAGAAGGATATTTTTTAAATCTTTATGTAATCCATCCACTAAGTAAAGAAAAAATTCCTTTATGGGTAGCTAATTTTGTTTTAAGTGATTATGGCAGTGGTGCTGTTATGAGTGTGCCTGCTCATGATGAAAGAGATTATGAGTTTGCAAAAACTTATAATTTAGCTATAAAAAAAGTAGTTTATAAAGATGAAAATGACGCACAATGTTACACTTTAAAAGAAGGCGTTTTAACTAATAGTGGCGAATTTGATCAACTAGAATGCAATGAAGCTAGGGAAAAAATTAGTTTAAAAATTGAATCACTAGGTATTGGTAAAAAGGTTACCAATTTTAAAATTCGTGATTGGGGTGTTTCTAGACAAAGATATTGGGGAGCTCCTATACCAATGATTAAGTGTGATTTTTGTGGCATAGTTCCTCAAAAAATAGAAAATTTACCTATTACCTTGCCTGAAGATGTGGTGATAAATGGAGAAGGAAATCCACTTGATAAACATGAAATATGGAAAGAATGCATTTGTCCAAAATGTGGTAAAAAAGCACAAAAGGAAAGTGATACTTTAGATACTTTCTTTGAAAGTTCTTGGTATTTTGCGCGTTTTGCAAGCGATGATAAAACTTGGCAAGAAAAAGCAGTAGATGAAAAAAGTGTCAATTATTGGATGAATGTTGATGAATATATTGGTGGGATTGAACATGCGATATTACATTTACTCTATGCTAGATTTTTCCAAAAAGCACTTAGGGATTTGGGTTATTTAAAAGATGATGAGCCTTTTAATAGACTTTTAACCCAAGGAATGGTTACTAAAGATGGTACTAAGATGAGTAAGTCTAAGGGGAATGTGGTTGATCCTGATTATATTATAGAAAAATATGGAGCAGATAGTGCAAGATTGTTTATACTGTTTGCTGCACCACCTGCTAAAGAACTTGAATGGAACGATAGCGCATTAGAAGGTGCGTTTAAATTTATCAATAGGCTTTATGAAAAGGCTATGAGTTTAGAATGTGGAAAATTACAAGAAATTGATCATCAAAGTTTAAATAAAGAAGAAAAATATGCTAGATTAAAAGTATATGAAGCTTTGAAAAAATCTTTCGAAGTTTATGAAGAAAGCTTTGCCTTTAATACTTTAATAGCTGCATGTATGGAGGCTTTAAATGCCTTAAATGCTATAAATCATAAAGAAGTTTCAAAAGAAGCTTTTTATATTATTTTAAATATTTTAGAGCCTATCATTCCTCATGTTTGTTTTGAGCTTAGTGATCATTTGTTTAAATGTGAAAATTTTAAAGTATTAAAAATAAAAGATGAAGTTTTTGTGAAAGATAGTTTTAATATAGCTATTAGTGTTAATGGTAAAAAAAGAGCACAGATTGAAATAAATTCACAAGCTAAAGAAGATGAAATTTTAGCTTTAGCTAAAGAAAATGTTGCAAAATGGCTAGAGGGCAAAACCATAGTAAAAGAAATTTATATTGATAAGAAATTAGTAAATTTGGTGATTAAATGAAAAAATATCTAGTGTTGTTTTTTACTTTTTTCATCATAGCTTGTGGATATATTCCCTCTTCGCAGATGGCAAGTAGAGTTTTGGGTGAAAATGTATTTTTAAAAATTAATATCAGTAAGCAAGATCCTGAAAACAGTGTTTACATAACAGACATTCTAAGAGAAGCCATGCTTAATAAGCTTGGTAGAAAAATCACAGATGAGTATAATGCAGATAGTTCTATTATAGTTACGATGAAAAAATTAGAATTTCATCCTATGGTTTATGATAAAAATGGTTATGTGATTAATTATAAAGCAGAGCTTTATTTGGAGTTTGTGTTGCGTTATAAAAATGGCAAGGAAGAAATTGTAAATACTAAAGGAAGTTATAATTTTGATATTAATCCAAACTCTATCATCAGTGATCAAGCTAGATTTGAAGCGATTAAAAACGCATCAAGTGAAGCTTTTGATGAGTTTGTTTCTATTATAGCTATTAGGGGTTATAAGTAAAATGGCAAGCCATATCAATGAAATTGCAAAAGAAACATTGATAAAATTAAAAGAGCGTAAATTATATCCAACTCCTGAAAATTATAGTGAGGTGTTTGAAGAGTGTGCTAAAAAAGCAGGAGTTATGAGTCTTAATAAAGCTAGAATAGAAAAATATACTAATCTTTTAGATGATTCTTATAAACAAGAATTAAAAGGAAAGAGCATTCGAACTATTGATGAGTTTTTGATGTTTTTAGTCTCTAGGCTTAATAGACAAGTAAGCAGAAAATATGAAGATGTTTATGCTTTACTTGACTTAATCATTCAGCAACTTAGTATTAGCAAAGATAAAAAAATCAAAGAACTTGCTCAAACTACTCAACATAGATTATCTCAAGCTATGGACTTAGAGACTATATATCTTTTAAGAGCTAAATGGAGAGAACTTGAAAAATCTTATGAAGATCATGAGCTTTTAAAAAAATTAGAAGAATTTAACATCCGAGCGTTTTTGGATTTTCACGCTTTAATAGAAAAACTTATCGTTATGTTAAAAGAACGCTCTTATGAAAAACAAGCTGAACTTTTACTAGCTTCTTTAGAGCCTTTATTTGGTGAGAGTAAAGAAGTTGAGCAATTTAAGCAAAAGCTAAAAGAAAATCCTAGATTAATTGCTAGAAAAGAATTTGCACATGAGTATTGTTTGATGCTACAAAAAAAAGAAGCAATAGATAAATACTATATACAAAAAAACCTTTCTTTTTTTAATCAGCACTTAGAAAGCTTAAATGAAATGGTGTCAAAGCTTTATGATAATAGTCAAGAAGATGTGAAATTTATCAATACTTTAACTAAAGATGAAAATGGTAATGTGCAGATTAATTTTGATACATTAAAAGATAAGCTTTTGTATGCAAATGAGCAAATAGCTCAAATTAAAACTCAAATTCAAGCTACAAGCGATGACGAGCAAAGAGAACAATGGAGTCTTGCTCAAGAGCTTAAAAAACTTGATGAAAATTATAAGCTTTATGCGGTTAATTATGCTTTATCTTTCTTTAAAATCAATAATATAGAACATGTTATTAATGCTTATGGCATTGATAGTTTTAAAACTATTAGCGGGAAGTTTAAAAAAATCCTCAAAGACTTATGTAAAAATTTAGCTGAAATTTGGATTTTAGATGAAAGTTCTTATTTAATTGTTTTTCCGGGTAAAAGCTTAGAAGATGCTCAAATCTTTACGGAAAAAGCTTTGAAGCTTATAGATGATTATAAATTTATTTATAAAGAAGAAGTAGTTAGACTTGTTTTATCATCTTCTTGTATAGAAAAAAAAGAATTTCCAGATGGCGATATTTTAAAAGAATTAATGCAAAAAGCTTAGTATGAAATTCCAGCAAACACTTTCACAAAAAACCATGCATGTACAAAAAATCAGTAGATTTTTTATGTTTAGTATGTATGAAAAATATAAAAAATTTATCCCAAAAACTAAAAATATTCAAATTATTGGTACTAATGGCAAAGGAAGCACAGGTAGATTTTTAGCCCTTTTACTCTTAGAGCAAGGATGTAAAGTAGGGCATTATACAAGTCCACATATTTTTGAATTTAATGAAAGATTTTGGTTAAATGGAAAAATTACAGGCAATGAGCTTTTAGAAAAAGCACACGAAGAATTGGAAAGTGTTTTTTTAGATGATGTGAAAAAACTTAGCTATTTTGAGTATGCTACATTTTTAGCATTTTTTGTTTTTAAAGATTGTGATTATGTGATTTTAGAAGCTGGAGTAGGTGGAGAGTACGATGCAACAAGTGTTTTTGAGATAGATTTTAGTATTTTTACTAAAATAGGTTTTGATCATCAGGATTTATTGGGTAAAAACTTAGATGAAATAGCAAGAACAAAATTAAAAGCCATGAGTGCTAAAGCTTTAATTAATAAGCAAGAAACAAAAGTATTAAATTTGGCTCAAAAAATAGCAAAATTAAAACAAGCTAGTCTAAATATTAGCTCGTTAGATAAAAATACAATTATTTATCCTTGTGTACAGGAATATATTCAAAAATATAATTTAGCAACTTTTTTAAAAGATAATCTTTTTTTAGCCTTAGAAGCTTTTTCTAAAATTTGTGCCAAAAATGAAAAAGAATTGATTTGCAGCATTAGTAATTTGCCAAAACTTGATTTAAAAGGAAGGTGTGAGCAAATAAGTCAAAATATTTTTGTTGATGTAGGCCATAATGAAATGGCAGCTTTAACTTTAGCTGAAATTTTCAAGGAAAAAAAAGTTCATTTAGTTTATAATTGCTTTTTAGATAAAGATTCTTATAAAATTTTAAGAGCTTTAAAGCCTATAGTAAAAATAGTTGAAATTTATGAATATGAAAGCAAAGACAGACCTTTAGCAGGCTCTGTTTTGCTAGAAAATTTAGAAAAATTAGATATTGCTTATCAAAAATTTGAACAAATAAAAAAAGATGAGTTGTATTTAGTTTTTGGTTCTTTTGTATTGGTAGAAAATTTTTTAAGAGGCTATAATGAAAGATAAATTTACGCTAACTATCACAGATGTAAATGGTTCTAGACATTTTTTATTAAGTCAGATCATAAAAAAAGTAATTATTTATTTTACTACTTTTGTTTTTGTTGTTATAGTTTTGGGTGCTTTATATATTAATTATTTAGCAGATAAGCGCTCAGAGCTTTTAAAAGAGCAAGAAACATTGTCAGCAAAAAATACTAAATTATTTTCTCAAAATGAAAGTATGCAAAAAAGTTTAGAGGAAAAAACAGCCTTATATGATGAACTCCAAACTCAACTTGCAGATATTGAAGAAAATTTAGGTTTAAAGCAAGATGAGGGTTTGGATATACCAGAAAGATTGGAAAAAGTTAAACTTACTAACGATCAAGCCTATTTATTTTTAACACAAATTCCAAATGGCCATGTGATAGAAGATAATGGAGTCACAGGTAATTTCGGATGGCGTCATCATCCTATATTAAATAAAAAAGAGTTTCATCCAGGTATTGATTTAAGAGCAGCTTTAAATACTCCTATTTATGCACCGGCAAATGGAGTGGTTGAGTATGCTGCATATAGTAATAATGGTTATGGTTATTCAGTGATTTTGATCCATAATTTTGGCTTTAAAACGGTATATGCACATATGATGCGCAAAGATGTTGTTAAGGCAGGGCAATTTGTAAAAAAAGGTGATTTGCTTGGATATACAGGAAATACCGGTCTTTCTACGGGACCACATTTGCATTATGAGGTTAGATTTATTAATAAACTTTTAGACCCTAAAATTTTTATAGATTTAAACCGAAAAAATTATGAACAAATATTTGATAAAGAAAGGAGAGTTCCATGGCAATCTTTAATAAAGGCTCTATTGCTACAGTATCCGAAACTACAGTCATTTCAAACGGAGCAAAAATAGAAGGAAAATTTTATTTTGACTCTATGCTTCATTTAGATGGAGAGATTATAGGTGTGATTGATTCTTCTAATGTGATAGTAATAGGTAAGAGTGGTGTTTTAAAAGGACAAGTTAAGGCAAGTAAGATAGTGATTAATGGGATTTTTGAAGGAGAAATGCAAGTTGATTCTTTGGAAATTTTATCCGGTGGTGTGCTTAATGGTAATATCATAGTTAAACAATTAAGCATTGAAAATGGTGGAAAATTTAATGGAAGCAGTAAAATAATCGAAAAAGATGAAGAACTTACAACTATTGATGTGAGCATAGAAAATTCAGAAAATGCAAGCTAAATTATATGAATATTTATTAAGTAACAAAACTGAGTTAATAGTTTGTGAGAATGATAAAGAAGCAGATGAATTAGCTCAAGTTTGTTTATTTTTAAATTTAAAAACTTTCATTTTGCCTGATTTTAGAGCAGAATTTGGTAGTGATTTACGCTCTTTTTCTAAAGAGCTTTTTGAAATTTGTAAAGTATTGAATGCTTATCATAAAGAAGATGAAAATAAAATTTTAATTTCTCCTATAAAAACAATCTTACAAAAACTCCCCGGAAAAAAGCATTTAAAAAACATTATTCTTAAAAGAAATTCACTTCTTGCTTTAGAGAAATTTAAAGAAGAAATTTTACATAGTGGGTATGAGTTTGTAGATATAGTTCAAGATAAGGGTGAAGTTTCAATACGTGGGGATATTATAGATATTTTTGCGATTAACGAAGAGCAACCTTTTAGAATTTTGCTTTTTTCAGATGAGATAGAAAGTATAAGATATTTTGATATTCATACACAAAAATCAATCCCAAATGAACTTTCAAAGATTGAAATTTGTCCATTTTTGAGTGCTTTTAATCAAGAGCAATATGAAAATTTACAAGAAAAAATTCAAAATTTTCAAAGTCAAAGCATTATCAATGATGTTAATTCTTTAGGTTTTTGGTGTGTTGATGGTTTTTGTGATTATTTAGATTTAAATTTCATAAGCATAAAAAAATTTGATGTAAATGATTTTGAAGAAGATATTAGTAAAATCAATCAAAATATTTTACCTGAATCAAGATTTTGTAAAGATTTAGTAAGTTCTTATAATCATGATTTTTTCACTTTTCATAAAGATAAAAAAATTACTGTTTTAGCAAAGAATGAAGCTTTGTTTAAAGCTTTAAATTTACAAGAATTTCCAAATATTAAATTAAAAATATCCCAAGAAAGAATTAATTTAAGCACTCAAGATGAGTTTATCATCTCTTTAAATAAAAAAGAAAAAAGTAAAAGAGTTAGAAAAGCAAGTTTGGTAATAGATGAGCTTAGAGTTGGGGATTTTGTTGTGCATGAAGATTATGGTATAGCTAAATTTTTAGGTCTTGAGATTATTATAATTGCAGGAGCAAAAAAAGAATTTGTAGCTCTTGGGTATTTAAATAATGACAAGCTTTTATTGCCTGTTGAGAATTTGTATATGATTGATAAATATATCGGTGCAAGTGGTGGCGTGCCTTTACTTGATAAGCTTGGAAAAGGAAGTTTTCTAAAAATCAAAGAAAGATTAAAAGAAAAATTATTTGCCATTGCTTCAAATATAGTTTCTTTAGCAGCGGCTAGAGCATTGATAAAAGCAAAAGAATTAAAAATTTCTCAAGAATTACAAGATGAATTTATCAATAAAGCAGGATTTTTTTATACTAAAGATCAAAGTCAAGTTTGTCAAGAAATCACTCAAGATTTAAAAAGTTCTCAAGTAATGGATAGGCTTTTAAGTGGTGATGTGGGCTTTGGTAAAACAGAAGTTGCTATGAATGCTATATTTACTTGTGTAAAAAGTGGCTATACGGCTTTGTTTTTTGTGCCAACTACTTTGCTTTCAGCCCAGCATTTTAAAACCTTAAAACGAAGATTTAACTCTTTTAATATAGATGTTTTTAAGCTAGATCGTTTTACTAGCGCTAAAGAAAAAAAACAAGTTTTGGCATTTTTAAAAGAAAATAAGCCTTGTGTAGTGGTTGGAACGCATTCTCTTTTAGGGGTTGAGTGTGAAAATTTAGGTTTAGTTGTGATAGATGAGGAGCATAAATTTGGTGTAAAACAAAAAGAAAAACTCAAAGAATTAAGTAAAAACTCCCATATTTTATCTATGTCAGCAACGCCTATACCAAGAAGCTTAAATCAAGCTCTTAGTTCTTTAAAATCATATAGTGTTTTACAAACTCCACCTGAGGATCGTTTGGATGTGCGCACCTTTGTTAGAGAAAGTAATGACGCTTTGATTAAAGAAGCTATTTCAAGAGAATTAAGAAGAGCAGGACAGATTTTTTATATACACAATCATATAGCAAGTATTGATGGGTGTAAAAAATATCTTTTAGATTTATTTCCGAATTTAAAAATTTTAATCTTGCATTCTAAAATTGATGCTAAAACTACTGAAGAAGAAATGATTAAATTTGAAAATAAAGAATATGACTTATTGCTTTGTACTTCTATAGTTGAAAGTGGTATTGATTTAGCAAATGCAAACACTATCATAGTGGAAAATTCAGACCGCTTTGGTATGGCTGATTTGCACCAACTTAGAGGAAGAGTAGGGCGTAGTGCTAAGCAAGGATATTGTTATTTTTTGATTGAAGATAAGGAAAAAATCACAAAAGATTCTTTAAAAAGACTTACGAGTTTAGAGAGTAATTCTTATTTAGGCTCAGGAAGCGTACTTGCTTATCATGATTTAGAAATTCGTGGTGGTGGAAATTTATTAGGCGTGGATCAAAGTGGACATATAGAGCAAATTGGTTATAGTTTATATCTTAAAATGTTAGAAGATGAAATTAATAAGCTAAGCAAAAAAGAAGAAATTAAAGAGAAAAAAATAGATCTAAAGCTTAATATCAATGCCTTTTTAAATAGTGAGTATATTGGTGAAGATCGTTTGAGATTAGAGCTTTATAGAAGACTTAGTAAATGTATGAGTGTTAATGAAGTTTATGAGATAGAAAGTGAGATGAATGATCGTTTTGGCAAGCCTGATATTTTTACTAAGCAGTTTTTGGATTTAATCATTATAAAAATTTTAGCTAGCAAGCATTATAAACTAGTGAGTAATTATGAGCAAAATATTTGTTTTGTAAAAGATGATGAGAGTAAGGAAGTCATTAAGGCAAAAAGTAAAGACGATGATGATGTGATCGAGGCTATTTTGATGCATTTAAGAAAGAGTGAAAAAGCATGAGCGGATATGAAATTTTTAAAGCTTTAGTTAATGCAAATATCAACTATAACGATTTTGAGTGGCTAGAAAATAATACTTTAAGCGAGTTTGAAATTTTAATTTCTGTGGTTTTAAGTCAAAATACAAACTGGAAAAATGTATTAAAAGCTTTGACAAATTTAAAACAAGCAAATATTACTAAGATAGAAGATTTATTAACTTTAAGCACTCAAGATTTAGCACTTTTAATAAAGCCAAGTGGATTTTATAATACCAAGGCAAAATATATTAAAAATTTCACTCAAAAATATTTTCAAAATTTTAATTCTTTTGAACTTTTTAAAGAAGAAGTAGATAGAGAATGGCTTTTAGGTATTAAAGGCTTGGGTCAAGAAAGTGTAGATGGAATTTTAAATTATATATGTAAAAAAGAAGTTTTAGTAGTTGATGCTTATAGTGCAAAAATAGCTAATTATTTAGGCTATGAGTGTCAAAGTTATGATGAATTAGCAGATTTTTTAAAAAAAGGCATAGCTAAAAATCAACAAGAATTATGTGTTTTACTAAAAAAAGAATGTAAACTATACGAGCTTTATCAAATTTTTCATGCTTTAATTGTTTCTTTTTGTAAAACACACTTTCAAGGTAAAAAACTTTCAGCAGATGGTGCGCTTATTTTAGATCCTTTAAAATTTTAAATTTATTTTTTATTTAAAAAGTTAATTTTTTACGATTAAAGTGCTATAATGTATTTAACTTCATAAAAAGGAGAAGTAATGAATACAAGTATAGTTGGAAAGCAATTTGAGCTAACTGAGTCTATAAAAGAGTATGTGGAAAAAAGCTTTGATGCTTTAAGTAAATATGGCTTAGATGTGATTTCTGCACGTTGTGTTATAAGCGCTGATGAAAGGCATGGAAAGAAAGGATTTTGGGCTGAATTTAGCATTAACCTAGCTGGTATTAATACAGTGGTTGTAAAGCAAAAAGATAAAGACTTATACGCTGCTATAGATTTAGCTATTGATAGAATTTCTAAGGTTTTAAGAAGATTGCATGATAAAAATATCACCCATAAACATCAAGATGAGATAAAAGAAAATTTAGTATTGCCAAGTGTGATTGAGGAAGATGAGATAGTTCCAACAGAACTTGAGCTATATAAACCTTTAGAAATTGAAGAAGCATTAGAAAAGCTAAAAGCAAGTAAGGATATATTTTTAGTTTTTAATGACATAGATGCAAAAATGAGGGTCCTGTATAAGAAAAAAGATGGTAAATTTGGTTTATTTTAAAAAATCTAGCCTTTTTAAGGCTAGATGTATTAGAAGAGTTTGTTAAAGATTTTATCTATTGCTTGATCTACTTTTTTACCTGTATTTTTAGCACCATCACTAGCATTTCCACCTATTGTATTAACAATAGAATTTACAACACTTTTTGTATCAAGACTTACTTTAGGATCTTGTGTTGTTCCTTTTATAATGCCTTTGAAATTTGCTCTATCAATAATGATATTAAAAGGAATGTTTAATTTAGTGCTTTTTGTATCAACTTTGCCTTTGCTGATGTTTATATTACTTCTATCAGCCACTAGGTTTAAATTTAAATCTATAAGATTTTTATTGATATTTATTTTAGCTTCACCGTTGCGATATACATCTTGAGTGATATCTTTTTGTAAAAGTAGCATTAAAGCACTTGTGATGAGGTTTTTCTTAAGTTGTCCATCGGCTAAGTTCATTAGCACCACACCGCTTTCTTTTAAAAGATTGTAGTCAATACTTAAATTTGATTTTGCTTGGTAATAATCAGGCAAATCTAAACTTTGAGCTAAATTTGAAAGATCAGTATTTTGCATTTTAGCGTTAAAAATATTATTTTTTAAAGTGGCATTTAATGAGCCATTAAATATATTTTTACTATTAACGCTTGCATCTATTAAAGCGTTTTTAAAATCAAATTTTCCTTCAAAATCAGCCTTGCCTTTTAAGTTTCTATCGACTAAAAATCCTAGCTTAGAAAAATCTTGCAATGATATATTATAAGTGCTTGCTAGAGCCATTTGATTAAGATCAAAATTTCCTTTTAATGAGTTAATATTTGCAAATGAACTTAGAGCTTTAGCATTAAAATCAATGATTGATTTAGAAATTTTTCCATCAAGATTGATTTTTGCTGAAGTATTCTTTGGAAATTTTTTATCCAAAAGCTTGGATAATTCTATTTCATTAAAAGAAGAATTAATAATGGCTTTAAAATCACCATTAATATTGTTAAAATCAAGTGTTTTTAAATCAATGTCAGCATTTACATCTCCATAAGCTAAAACTTTTTGTCCTATCAAAGGAAAAAGTTGCTCTAATTTTATATTATCGACTTTCGCTTGTAAACTTTTTCCATTAGATTTTGCATTGATAAGCCCTTGCATGATTTTAATATTTGCATCAAGATTTTGAATTTGATTTGCCTTAAGATCAACTTTGGCATCTAAATTTAAAGGTCCATTGAGATTTTGCTTGGTTAAAGGTTTTAATTTGTTAAGATTATCTACAAAAGCACTAATTCGTGCTTTTAAATCTTTGTTTGTAAGGTTATATGAACCTTTTAGTTGAGGTATTTTTGCTATGTTTGAATCAAGTAAAGCTTCATAATCAATTAAAGAATTTTTCGCATTTGCTTTAGCTTGTAAGTTAAAAGTTGTTTTTGGAAAATCAAGATTACTTAGTTTTTTAAATTCTATAACATTTATATTTGCATTATTTAACCTAGTATTTAGATTGAAATTTTTAAAATCAAGCCCTTGTGCTTTTAAATCTAAAACTAATTTAGAATTAATAAAAGCAGGCATAGAGATAGTCTTTAAAAGCTCTGCTACTTCTATATTAGTTGTATTGATATTAAGATTATTATTTTCTAAAACAGCTTTTAAGCTACCACCAAATCCAAGCAAGTTAGCATCTAATCTTTGTAATTGATTGTTTGCAAAAAGTAAATTGCCTTGAATTTGACTTTTGCCTTGGAGTTTCATTTTAGCTAGAGATGAAAATTGATTAAAATCATCTATTTTGATGTCAAAATCACTAGCTAAGCTTTGTTTTGTTGTATCATAAATACTTTTTTGTGTATAAAGTTTAAAAAAATTGCTTAAAATTTCACTTTTAGATACAACTTCATTGTTTTGGATTAAAGATCTTATTTCACCCTTTATATAGCTTTGTTTTGGTAAGCTTAGATTAAAATCTTTTTCAATGAGAGTATTGTTGATAGAACTTGTGTAAAAATTAATCAAAGCGTTACCATTTGGTTTTAAATCTTTAGCTTGTATATCACTGATAATACTAATTTTTCCTTGAGCATATCTTGGTAGATTAGCAAAATCTAAAATTTGAGCCAAATCTATATTTTTGCCAATAAATTCAAGATTTATAGGAGAAAAATCAACGATTTTTGCATCTAAACTAAGATTAGAATCAAACAAAAATCCATTGCCTTTTACTGAAAAATTACTACTTTTACCTACAGCATTACCTTTAAATGTAAAATCTTTATCGCTTTTTAAGCCAAGTTCTTGAATATAATTTTGTTTAAGTCCTAAAAGATAATTTAAATCAAATCCTAGTCTTAAAAGTGATATGTCACCTTCTATATTAGCAAAAAATTTATCATCAATATTTGCTTTAATGTCAAGTTGTGAAAAACTAATTTTAAAATTTTCAAATTTAACACTCATACCGCTTTTTTGAGCAATAATCGTTTCGATTCTTGGCTTTAAAAAAGTATTGCCTGTGCTTGTAAATAATAATGTATAAATGGCTAGCAATACTACACATACTACACCTAAAAGAACGTAGAGAATTTTTTTCATAAGAAACCTTTATAATGATATATCATATAAATTTAGTGTAATAGACTAAACTTATATGATATATTTTACTTAATTTATTGACAATTAACTTTCTTTAATGTATAATTCTATCACTCAAAAACAAAGAGTGCTAAAAATGGCACATTTTAGAAAGGATAAAAAATGAATTTTCAACCTCTAGGAAAGCGTATTTTAGTAAAACGCTTAGAAGAAATGAAAACTACTGCTTCTGGGATTATTATACCAGATAATGCTAAAGAAAAACCACTAAATGGTGAAGTTGTTGCAGTGAGTAAAGAAATAGAAGATGTTAAAGTAAATGATAAAGTAATGTTTGCAAAATATGGCGGAACTGAAATAAAACTTGACAATGAAGAGTATTTAGTTCTTAATATTGATGATGTTTTAGGGATTATTAAATAAAAAGGATAAAGAATGGCAAAAGAAATATTTTTTTCAGACGAAGCAAGAAATAAACTTTATGAAGGTGTTAAAAAACTTAATGATGCAGTAAAAGTTACTATGGGACCACGTGGTCGTAATGTATTAATCCAAAAAAGTTTTGGCGCTCCAACTATCACAAAAGATGGTGTAAGTGTGGCTAAAGAAGTAGAATTAAAAGATTCTTTAGAAAATATGGGTGCTTCTTTAGTTAGAGAAGTAGCTAGCAAAACAGCTGATCAAGCAGGCGATGGAACAACAACAGCAACAGTTTTAGCACATGCTATTTTTAAAGAAGGTTTGAGAAATATCACAGCAGGTGCTAATCCTATCGAAGTTAAAAGAGGTATGGATAAAGCTTGTGAAGCTATAGTAGCTGAACTTAAAAAACTTTCTCGTGAAGTTAAAGACAAAAAAGAAATCGCTCAAGTTGCAACAATTTCTGCAAATTCAGATGAGAAAATCGGAAATTTAATCGCTGATGCTATGGAAAAAGTTGGAAAAGATGGTGTTATCACTGTTGAAGAAGCAAAATCAATCAATGATGAATTAAATGTAGTTGAAGGTATGCAATTTGATAGAGGTTATTTAAGCCCATATTTTATTACAAATACTGAAAAAATGACAGCTGAATTGCAAAATCCATTTATTTTGTTATTTGATAAAAAAATTGCCAACTTAAAAGATTTATTACCAATTTTAGAACAAATTCAAAAAACAGGAAAACCACTTTTAATTATAGCTGAAGACATTGAGGGTGAAGCTTTAGCAACTTTAGTTGTAAATAAATTAAGAGGTGTTTTAAATATTTCAGCAGTTAAAGCTCCTGGTTTTGGTGATAGAAGAAAAGCTATGCTTGAAGATATTGCTATTTTAACAGGTGGTGAAGTGATTTCTGAAGAGCTTGGAAGAACTTTAGAAAGTGCTAGTATCCAAGATTTAGGTCAAGCTTCAAGCGTGATCATTGATAAAGATAATACAACTATTGTAAATGGTGCAGGTGAAAAAGCAAATATTGATGCAAGAATTAATCAAATCAAAGCTCAAATTGCTGAAACAAGCTCAGATTATGATAGAGAAAAACTACAAGAAAGACTAGCTAAGTTAAGCGGTGGTGTAGCGGTAATTAAAGTTGGTGCTGCTACTGAAACTGAAATGAAAGAGAAAAAAGATAGAGTTGATGATGCATTAAGTGCTACAAAAGCTGCTGTTGAAGAAGGTATAGTAATAGGCGGTGGTGCTGCATTAATCAAAGCAAAATCAAAAATCAGCTTGAATTTGCAAGGTGATGAGGCTATTGGTGCTGCTATTGTAGAAAGAGCTTTAAGAGCACCTTTAAGACAAATTGCTGAAAATGCTGGATTTGATGCTGGTGTAGTTGTTAATACAGTAGAAAATAGTAAAGAAGAAAATACCGGTTTTGATGCTGCAAAAGGTGAATATGTAAATATGCTTGAAAGCGGTATTATTGACCCTGTTAAAGTAGAAAGAGTGGCTTTACTTAATGCAGTTTCAGTAGCTAGTATGCTTTTAACAACTGAAGCTACAATTAGTGAAATCAAAGAGGATAAACCTGCTATGCCTGATATGAGTGGCATGGGCGGTATGGGAGGCATGGGTGGTATGATGTAATACCATCTTTTTGTTGCTTTTGAGTTGCTTTTTATATAAAGCAACTCACTCTTTTTTTATTTTTCTGCACTGATTTTTATTTTTGTTATAATAGATGTAAAATTATAAGGATTTTACATGAAAAACTTGCAAGAAGAGCGATTTTCCAACTCAAAATACATTAAACCTAAAAGATATACTTATATAGGCAAAGATAATAAAAAATATACTTGGGATTTTATAGAAGCATTGGATAGTGTTTCTGTTTTTTTATATCATACTCAAAAAGATTCTTTTGTTTTTGTGAAGCAATTTAGAATTCCTTTATGGGATTATCAAAAACGTAATAATTTGCATTTAGATGAGATAGGATTTAGTATAGAACTTTGTTCAGGGCTTGTTGATAAAGATTTGAGTTTGGAAGAAATAGCTAAAGAAGAATGTATAGAAGAATTGGGTTATGCTCCTAAGGTTGTAGAAAAAATAGGAGAGTTTTATACAGGTTTTGGTTCAGGTGTTAGTAGACAGTTTTTATTCTATGCTGAAATTAATGAAGATAATAAAATTGGTTATGGTGGTGGAATTGATGGAGAGGATATTCAAGCAGTATGGATAAAAAGAAAAGACTTTGAAAAATTTTCTAAAGAAAATCCTATCAAAACCCCTTTACTTGAATATGCGTATTTGTGGTTTAAAGGTAAGAATTAATCTTACCTTTTATTTTTCTTCTTTGTTTTCAATGTTTGGGTCTTTTTCATCAAGCATTTCTTTAAAGATTGCAAATAAATCTTCAGAGGCTTTTTCAGCATTTGAGCATTTATCTAGAATTTGATTTTGAACTAATTCATTGCCTGTATTTTCATTATGCGCTAAGGCAACAGCTTGGTTGATATTTTCATGCACTTTTTGGTGTGGTAAATTTAACTTGCCAAAAGCTCTTCCGCTAGAAAATCTTTCTTTACCTATACCCGTAATCCATTTTGCAAGCCTACAACTTAAATGATCGGAAAGCGTTTTGCCTGAAGCATGAATGATTTCATTATAACCATTTAGTTTAAATGCGATATGATCTAATTTTGCTAAAGATATAAAAATTTCAGATGTGATACTTTTAGCGTGCGAGCTAGTTGAATTTGCATTAGAGATTAATTGAGCAAAATTACTAGAGAATTTTATAATATGTTCATTTGATTCTAATGATACTTTTTCTACTTGTTCACTTTGTCCATACATTTCATCTGCATTTTGTTTTAATAGATTAATATTTAATTCTACTTCAGAGGTTGCTTTTTGTGTTTTTTCAGCAAGTTTTCTAACTTCATCAGCAACAACAGCAAAACCACGACCATGCTCTCCTGCGCGCGCAGCTTCGATTGCGGCATTTAGTGCTAAAAGATTGGTTTGATCAGATACATCTTTGATTAAGTTAATAACATTAGCGATCTCATCAACACTGCGGTGTAAATTACCCGCTGTATCTCTTGAACGATTAGCTGATTCAATAATGCTTTGAAGTGAAGATATAATCGAATGTGTAATTGCATTTAATTCTTGCATATCTTTTAATGATGAGTCAGAATACTGAGAAATCATTTCAGCTTTATTTACATTTTCTTGCATATCGCCTTGCACATTTGAAATGCCTTTTAATATTCCATTTAATAACATCTCTAAAAGACGAGTTTCGAGTGCAGTTTTTCCGCAATCTTCTTGAAGTTGCTTTTCGTATTTTTCGATTAACTCTTGTTTTTCTAAAAGAAGTTTTTTGTTTTCTTCTTCTAATTCTTTGATTTTATTTTGTAAATCTTCAAAGTCTTGTTTTGATTGACTTTTTTTTCCAAACATAGTTTTCCTTGAAAGTTGAAATTAGAAAGAAATTATTTTTTATAATTTAATAAATAAGTGTTTAACTCATCTTTTAATCTTAATTTTTCTTTTTTAAGATTTGCAATTTCTAAGCTATCTAGATGAATTCTGCCTTCTTCAGCGTCTTTGATTTTGTGATCAAGTTCATTGTGTTCTTCAAACAATTTATCAAAGTGCATGTCTTTACCTTTTAGTTCGGTAATTAAATCTCTAAATTCATGTAGCATATAAGCCTCCTTTTTAAAATTAATAATTGATTATAGCTTAAAATAAGTTAAATATATTTTAACTCATCGGGTTTTTGCTTGTTTTTTATAATCTTTTTGGCTATTTTTATGCTATCTGCTGTACCTACGATTAATAATTTTGCTCCAGTACTTATTAAAGTATCACCTCTTGGCATAGGTGTGAATTTTTTATTTTCTAAAATTCCCACTATACTTACATTTGCCATATCTCTTAAATGAATTTCTTTTAATCTTTTAAATCTCACCCACGATTCATCAGGAATTTTAACCTCTTCTAAATCAATAGGGCTATTTTTTTTATAAAGATAATTTTCTAATAAATTTTCCATATCTGGTCTTGCTGACATCGCACTAAGTCTTTGTGCAACTAATTTTGTAGCAGAAACAATAGAATTTGCTCCAAGTTTTTTAAGTTTTTCTGTTTCATCTTCGTTGCTTGAGCTAGCTAGTATAAAATAAGGATTAATTCTTTGTAGTTCTTTTTCAAATAATCTTACTGAGGCAATGATAGCAATATTATCTGCTATGTTATTACTAAGGGTTATTACGCCTTTTGCGCTAGAAAGATTGGTTTTTAAAAAGGCTATATTAGTATGAGGTGCGCTTTCTATATAATAAGGATAATTATATTTTTCGGCAATCTCGCTGAAATTTTCAACTTCATCAACCACAACAAAAGGAATATGATTTTCTCTAAATTGCTGTGCTAATTCTATGGTAAAATCATTATGGTAACATATTACAAAATGATTTTTTAATCTTGCAACTTTATGCAGCATTCTTCTTTCCTTGATGATTTTAGACAAAACACCTTTTTTTACTATTTCTATTACTAAACCCATACAAAAAGTAAATATTGTAAAAGTTAATAGTACATATACAACAGTAAAAATTCTACCCGCTGTTGGTATGGGATTAACTTCAGTATAACCCAAAGTGGTAAAAGTCATACCGGCTTGATAAATAGCATCGTTAAGGTTGTAATTACTTGTGAGCATATAACCAAAAGCCCCAATTAATGTCATAACAACAACGGCAATAAGAGGAATTCTTAAAAATTTAAGTTGCTCATAAAGCTCATCATTGAGATTAATTGAAGGTTTTGGAGAGGGAGACCAATTGAGGAATTTTTGTAGCTTTTTTAAAAAAGACATAGTAATTCCTCATTTACATTAAGGATTATTTACTACTTTGCTTTTTAAGTGTTCTTAAAGTCGAAGCAGCAACTCTAACTTTTCTAGTAGTTCCATCTTCTAAAGTAATACGAACTGTTCTTAAATTTGGCAAAAAGCGTCTTTTTGTTTTATTGTTAGCATGGCTAACATTGTTACCTACCATAGGTCCTTTTCCTGTAATTTGGCAAATTCTTGACATAAATTTTCCTTATGAAATAAAAATAATTTTTAGCATTGTATCTAAAACAAGCTTAAAAAAATCAAATATTATCAAAAATACATAAAGAAAATTTGATAATAAGTATGATAAAATTATTTTTTACTTTTATTGGAGATATAAAATGTATGTAGCGCCAAGTTTATTGTCTGCAAATTTTTTAAATTTGGAAAATGAGATTAAAGATGTGTGTGAAGCAGGGGCTGATTTGTTGCACATTGATGTGATGGATGGGCATTTTGTACCAAATCTTACTTTTGGTCCTTGTGTGATTGAAAATATTTCAAAAATTACTTCAGTGCCTTTAGATGTGCATTTAATGGTGCATAATGTTAATAGTTTTGTAGATTTATTTATTCCAGTAAAACCAAAATTTATTAGTTTTCATTTAGAGGCTGAAAATCATCCTATTAGAGTGTGTGAGTATATAAGAAAAAATGGCATCCATCCTGCTATTGTTTTAAATCCACATACCCCAATTTCAAGTATAGAGCATATTTTAGAATTTGTAGATATGGTGCTTTTAATGAGTGTTAATCCAGGCTTTGGTGGGCAAAGTTTTTTACCTTTAGTGTATGATAAAATTAGACAGTTAAGAGAAATGATAGATAGGAAAAATCTTAAAGTTTTTATAGAAGTAGATGGTGGGGTAAATGGTTTAAATGCGCCTGATTTAGATGAAGCAGGAGCTGATATTTTAGTCGCAGGTAGTTATATTTTTTCCTCACAAGATAAAAAAACAGCAATTAATTCTTTAAAGCTTGAATTTTGAGCCAACAACAAATCGATGATTTAATCATCAAGCTAAGCAAAGAAAACAAACCTTTTCCTTGGGTTTTAAAAGAACTTGCAAAAATAGAAGAATTAAATCATTATGACTTTGATTTATATATTTTTGAGCTTTTAGGACTAGGAGTGGAGCTTAGTGCGCAAAATTGCTTGTGCTTAAAAAGTAAAAATACAAAAATAAAAGATGAGATTTTTTGTGTAGTAGATATTGAAAGCACTGGTGGGATAAAAAGTGGTCAAATTTTAGAAATAGGTGCGGTTAAAATTCAAAATTATAAAGAAATTGATAGATTTGAGAGTTTTATAAAAGTAGAAAGCATACCTGAAAATATTACAGAATTAACCGGGATTAGTTTGGATATGGTAGAAAATGCACCTTCTTTAAAAACTGTGTTAAATGATTTTAAATTGTTTTTAAAAGATAGTATTTTTGTAGCACACAATGTGCGTTTTGATTATCATTTTATATCTAAAGCTATGTATGAAAATGATTTTGGGGTACTTTTAAATAGAAGATTATGCACTATTGATTTAGCTAAAAAGTGTATTGAAAGTCCAAAATACGGTCTTGATGCGCTAAAAGAGTTTTTGTGTATTGAAAGTAAGCATCATAGAGCCTTAAGTGATGCTTTGGCTGCAAGTGAAATTTTAAAATACTGTCTTAAAAAAATTCCTTTTTATATAAAAACTACCGAAGAATTGTTACATTTTAGCAAGCAAGCTAAAAATCAAATAAAAAAATAAACTTTGTTTTGTATTTATTGCTATACTTGCTTTGCATAAATGACGGGAGCTTGTGATACAGGCTGAGAGTAAGCTAAAAGCTTAGACCGCACCAGAACTAGGTAATGCTAGCGTTGGGATAATTTATCAACTACTCACATACCCTTCATTTATCCAAATTTTATTTTAAGGATAAATTTAAATGAAAACTCAAATGTCTTATGCAAAAGAAGGAATTTTTACAAAACAAATGCAAATTGTTGCACAAAAAGAGCAAGTAAGTGAAGACTTTTTGCTTGAAAATATAGCATGTGGAAAAATTATCATTCCTGCAAATATCAACCATAAAGCACTAGATCCAAATGGTATTGGCTATGGACTTAAAACAAAAGTAAATGTAAATTTAGGTGTTTCAAATGATTGTGTAGATTATAGTGAAGAAATGAAAAAGGTAGAGTTAGCTCATAAATTTAATATAGAAGCTATTATGGATCTTAGTAATTATGGCAAAACTAGTCGTTTTAGAGATGAGCTAATTGCTACTTCAAAAGCTATGATAGGCACTGTACCTGTTTATGATGCGGTTGGGTTTTTAGAGAAAGATTTAAAAGATATTAAGGCAAAAGATTTTTTAGATGTAGTGTATCATCATGCTAAAAGCGGAGTGGATTTTATGACAATTCATGCAGGGATAAATTCTCGTGCTGCTAGGGTTTTTAAAGAGTGTGATAGGATTACTAATATAGTTTCAAGAGGAGGCTCGGTTCTTTATGCTTGGATGCAAATGAATGATGCTGAAAATCCATTCTATGAATATTATGATGATTTGCTTGCTATATGTAAGGAATTTGATGTGACACTTTCTTTGGGCGATGCGCTAAGACCTGGTTGTACCCATGATGCAAGCGATGGAGCTCAAATTGCTGAACTTATAGAACTTTCATTGCTAACCAAAAGAGCATGGGCTCAAGATGTGCAAGTGATGATAGAAGGACCTGGTCATATGGCTATTAATGAAATAGAAGCTAATACGCAACTTGAAAAAAGAATTTGCAACGGCGCACCTTTTTATGTCTTAGGACCATTAGTTACTGATATAGGTGCAGGATATGATCATATAAGCGGAGCGATCGGTGGAGCAGTTGCAGCAGCAGCTGGTGCTGATATACTTTGCTATGTAACTCCTGCTGAGCATTTAAGACTTCCAAATTTAGAAGATGTAAGAGATGGTATAGTAGCGACTAAAATAGCAGCTCATGCAGGAGATATAGCTAAACTTCCTAAAGAAAGAAAAATAGATGATGAAATGAGTAAAGCTAGACAAGATATTGATTGGGAAAAAATGTTTAAATTAGCAATTGATGGAGAAAAGGCTAAGAAAATGTTTAATGAAAGAAAACCTGAAGAACTTAATTCTTGTTCAATGTGTGGAAAAATGTGTGCTATGAACACTATGAATAAAATTTTAAAAGGCGAGGATGTTAGTTTGATAAAAGAATAAACCCTCGATTATGAGGGTTTAGTTTGATTAATCTATCACTTTATAATTATAAGGTTTTAGATTTTTATCATCTTCAAGAAGTTTTGCTGGTGGATTACCATTTACTTCTTGGTGTTTATAGTAGCGATCACCTGCTTTGTTGCCGTTTAAATCTACTTTATAGTGAATTTCACCTGGATTTAATTTTTGAATATCTTCAAAACCTAAATTTGAAGTTTTGAAATCTTTAATACCATTTTTTGCTGCAATTTCTACTAGTTTAGTTTGTCCTTGTCTTGACATATCAACTGATTGTAAAAGCATTCTTGAAGCTTCTCTAGGATTATGGAAACCTGTTGAGTTTTCAGCACCTACAAAGTCTGCTCTTACTTGAGATTTTCTATGTAGTTCTAATACTTCTTTTAATTCAGCTGAAATTTTAGCATCATCTGCTTTGCCATCAGTTTGGAATTTAGGCATTTTTCCAAGCTCTGCGCGAATAGTTTCTACGTCTTTAATCAAGCTTACTAAAGAATATTCAGCTGTTCTTAAATCATGAGCTACTGAATTTTGTATATCTTTTACTTGTTTAGCCAGATAGCTTTCGCTTTGAGTGTGACAAGTTTTACAAGCTGAGTTGATATCAACTAAAGGCGAAGTGATATTGTGGTTAGTAACTTTTTTTGCGCCTTTTCTAATGTAAGGCATATGGCAATCTGCACAACTTACACCATTTGCAGCATGTACACCGCCACTATAAAGTTCACTTTCTGGGTGTTGAATTTTTAGCATAGGTGCTTTGGTGATTTTATGAACCCAATCACTTGGGAAATTTTCTCTATTTTTTTCATAATAATCATCAAACATTTCTATTCTAAATGGCTCACCTTTTTTCCACTCACTCCAAGGAAATGCTAGTTCTATACCATCAACTTCAATTTCAATTGGTTTATTTCCATCTCTCCAAGAATCAAACTCATCATAAGTTTTTTGAGTACCATTCCACCATTTTTTAGAGCTATCGTTAGCTATACTTTCCCCGATAGTTTTTACTTTGGTGCCTGTTGGTTTGAAGTAGTATTCAACGTGACATTGAGAGCATACTAAAGTTCTCATCTCACTTCTTGAAGCTTTAACGCCTTGTTTTTCATCTGCCTCATAGCCTCTTGAAATTAATGCGTTGATTAAAGCTGGTCTTGTAAGTCTTAAACTCATGTCTGTTGGGTTGTGACAATCTGCACATGTTACACCCATTCTTTTTCCACCATGAGGTCCACTGTGCTCAGGCGAGTTTTCTTTAGCTCCATTTACTGCAGGAACTGTTTTAATCATAGTCCAATATTTTGCAGAGTTAAATGCCACCCAATCACCTTTTGCAGTGTTGTTTAAAAGCCAAGGAGTCCATCCGCTATGGCAATTCATACAAGCTGTTGGTTGACCACCAAATCCTGCAAAGCCATGTGCATTTAAGAAATCTTTATTGTTTCTAGCTGTATCCATTTGATCTACTTGAACCCAAAAGTGACCTCTTTCTTCATTGGCATCAATACTGAATGGATAGCCAGCCCAAAGAACAGTTAATTGTGGATAGCGAATTAGTTTTGAATAAGCTAAATTCCCGCCAAATTCTGTTGCATTAGGTGCTTGTTTTTCCACTGTTGTATGCATGTCTAAATAATCAGGAAAGTTCTTTCCCCAATAATCAAAAGTAGGATTTTCATCACCGAGTTTTACGATTTCTTGAGAGATGATCCCACCTACTGAATCGTTTGTTTTGGCTGTGATATCTTGATTTAACCACAATACGCCTGCAATAGCTACTATAGTAGCACTAATAGCACTATATAAAATGCCTTTGTTATTCATTAAATACTCCTTTCATTTAAAATCCTCTCTTATGGCCAACACCTTGATGACAAGACACACAACTTAAAGCATTATCTTTATGTGGATCTAGAGTAGGGTTGATAGTGTTACTCGCAATTTCTTTGTGACATTCTATACAGTTATTTTGGACTATTTCTTTACTTTTTGCATTTGCACTCAAATGCGTAGGCAAAGAATCAAGTTTAAAAGTAAATGCATAAGCATGTCCTAAACCACTTTGAGCTTTAGCAATCCATTTTTCAAAAAAGCTATGTGGTAAATGACAATCATTACAGGTTGCTCTTGGTTTACCATCAACTTCTTTAGAGTGTGAAGCTTTTAAATAATCATTATAAACTTCGTTCATAATATGACAATTATTACAGCTTTCGCTAGCATCGCTAAAATAAGAAGTGCCTTTAGCATTATGGAAAGTATACATTCCAACTCCTGCTAAAATTACAAGCAAGAAGAGGAAAACAGCAAAAAGTTTTGAGTTTGCTTTTTTCAAAGTCTCTCCTTTGAATGAAGTTTAAGTTACAAGAACTTAAGTATAATTATATTATCTATAAAATCTTAAAAAGTAAATATAAATTTATTATTTATTTATAATTTTTTTAATAAGATAAAAAAAGTATTATTTTTTTATATAAATTTATTTACTATTATAAAAATAAAATAAAATTTAATAAAAGAAATACTAAAATATTACATACTAGAAAATAAGGCAGGTGTATTATGCAAATTCAACCATCAATGTATATTAATAGAGAACTTTCTTGGCTTGCATTTAACTCCCGTGTTTTAGATCAATGTTCTAAAGATCTTCCTTTGCTTGAAAAGCTTAAATTTATAGCTATATATTGTACAAATTTAGATGAGTTTTATATGATAAGGGTAGCTGGATTAAAACAGCTTTTTATAGCAGGAATAAGCACAGCAAGTAATGATGAAATGACACCACTTGCACAGCTTAAAGCCATTAGAAATTATTTACATGAAGAAAAATATGTAGTAGAGCAGTATTTTACTAAAATAACTCAAGATTTAGAAAAAGAAAATTTGTTTATTCGTTTATATGAAGAACTTGATGAGGATTTAAAACAACAATGTAATGAGCATTTTTTCTCTAATATTTTTCCTGTAATAGTGCCTATTGCAGTTGATGCAACCCATCCTTTTCCGCATTTAAATAATCTTTCATTTTCTTTAGCGGTAAAACTTTGCGATCCTATGCATCCTGAACTTTTAAAATTTGGTATGATACGTATACCTAGGGTTTTACCAAGATTTTATCAAGTAAGCTCTAATATTTATGTGCCTATAGAAAGTATAGTGCGCCATCATACTGAACATATTTTTCCTGGTTATAAGCTTTTATCATCTGCTGCTTTTAGGGTAACTAGAAATGCAGATATGGAGATAGAAGAAGAAGAAGCTGATGATTTTATGTTGATTTTAGAGCAGGGTTTAAAGCTTCGTAGAAAAGGTGCTTTTATACGCTTGCAAATAGAAAAAGGCGCAGATGAGCAGTTGATTGAATTTTTAAGTTCTCATATGAATATTTTTCATAAAGACATTTATGAATACAGCATACTTTTAAATTTACCATCACTGTGGCAAATCATTTCTAATAAAGAATTTACACACTTACTAAACCCTGTGTATACACCAAAGATTTTACCACCTTTTGGAGATAATGTATCTATTTTTAGTGCAATTGATAAACAAGATATATTGGCTATACAACCTTATGAAAGTTTTGAGCCTGTGTATCAATTTATCAAAGAAGCAAGTAAAGATCCTAAGGTTGTTTCTATAAGAATGACTCTTTATAGGGTAGAAAAAAATTCAAACATAGTCCAAGCTTTAATTGATGCAGCAAGTGATGGTAAGCAAGTTACAGTAATGGTGGAATTAAAAGCACGCTTTGATGAGGAAAATAATTTACACTGGGCAAAATCATTAGAAAATGCAGGAGCTCATGTGGTGTATGGAATCACTGGTTTTAAAGTGCATGCAAAAGTGGCTCAAGTGATTAGAAAAGAAGGGGATAAATTAAAAATTTATAATCATTTAAGTACAGGCAATTATAATGCAAGTTCAGCTAAAATTTATACTGATGTGAGTTATTTTACTTCTAAAGAAGAATACTCTCAAGATACCACAACCTTTTTTCATATACTTTCAGGATATAGTAAAAGCCGTCGCTTAAAGACTTTATCAATGAGTCCAAAGCAAATCAAAGAAAGAATTTTAGATATGATAGCTACAGAAGCAAGTCATGGAAAAGATGGGGTAATCATAGCCAAAATGAATGCTTTAGTAGATGGTGATGTGATTAAAGCTTTATATGAGGCTTCAAATAAGGGTGTTAAAATAGATCTTATTGTGCGTGGAATTTGTTGTTTAAGACCTGGAGTAAAAGGGTATAGTGAAAATATAAAAGTTAGAAGTATAGTTGGAAAATATTTAGAACATGCTAGAATTTTATATTTTAAACACACTGAGCCAAATTATTTTATTTCAAGTGCTGATTGGATGCCAAGGAATTTAGAAAGAAGATTGGAATTAATGACTCCTATTTTTGATGAGCATTCGCGTGCAAAATTAGCCCAAATTTTAAAACTACAATTAAGCGATAATGATTTAGCTTATGAGTTAAACAGTGAAGGAAGATATCGTAAGATTACTTTAAATGAAGCAGAAAAAATTAATAATTCTCAACAAATTTTAGAAGAATATATTAGTAGAATTTTTAATACCTTGAAAAAAGATACTGATCATAGTAGAGCAGCACATTTAGCAACGAAGCTTTTTAGAGATAGCTAATCCTTGCTTTTTAGCAAGGATTATTTCCAACCTTCTATATAATTTTTAAGTTTTCTACCAACTTTTGGGTGTTTGAGTTTTTTTATGGCTGAGCTTTCTATTTGTCTTACTCTTTCTCTTGTGACATTTAGTTCTTTGCCGATTTCTTCTAAGGTTCTATCACTTTCATCATCCATTAAACCAAAACGCATTCTAATAACAGCTTTTTCTCTGTCATTAAGCTGATCTAAAACTTCATCAATTTGTTCTTTTAAATCATCTTTTAAGATGTGATCCATAGGTGAAATTGAAGTTCTATCTTCTACAAAATCTCCAAATTTACCATCATCTTCATTGCTAATAGGCGCTTCTAGAGAAATTGGTTCTTTAGTGATTTTAATCACTTGTTTTACTTTATCTACGCTAAGTCCTACTTCTTTAGCAATAATGCTTACATCAGGTTCTTTACCTTCTTTTTGTAAATATTCACGAATGATTTTATTGATTTGATTAATAGTTTCTATCATATGAATAGGAATTCTAATTGTTCTTGCTTGATCAGCAATAGCTCTTGAAATGGCTTGTCTAATCCACCAAGTTGCATAGGTTGAAAATTTATAACCGCGTTTGTATTCAAATTTATCTACCGCTTTCATTAAGCCTATATTGCCCTCTTGGATCAAATCTAAAAATGGTAACCCACGATTGGTATATCTTTTAGCAATGCTTACAACCAAGCGTAAATTTGATTTTGCCATTCTGGTTTTAGCTTCATCTGAGATTTTTTTACCGCGTTTTATTTGCTCTAGAATTTCTTTTAGTTGATCTTTTTCTAAATCAAAAGAATTTTGACTAGCTTCTTTAGTTTGAATGAGTTTTTTTATCTCCATATAAGTGCTTACCATCGTAGTTTCTAGTGCGCGTTCAGCGATTTCTTCTTTGCTAAGTTTGGTAATATCTTTTAAGATATCTTGGTGTCTTTGTTTTAATTCTTCTGAAAACATTGGCAAACGATATTCTAAGCGTTTTAATTCTTTGTCAAATTCCTCATCACTTTTTAAAGCTGTTTCCATGGATTTTACGATTTCAGAGATAAGTTTTGAAGTTGGACCTAGATCCATTAGTTTTTCTTTTAATATATTTTTCTTAAAAGCAATTATGAGTTTATCTAACAATTCATCATCATTTTTTTCTGCATTAATAGTAGATATGGTTTTTAACCATTCTTTTTTTGCTTTTTCTAGGGCCTTAAAACTTTCTATAACTTTTAAGGTTCTTTCGTCTTCTTTTTTACTTGCTTTTTTAGGTTTTTTTTCACTTGAGTTTTCATTTTCCTCGTTTTCATTTTCTTCTTCAGAATCTATTTCATCATCACTTTTATCATCATCACTTTTATCATCATCTTCAAAGCTTTTAAAAAGCTCTTTTACTCTTCTTTCTCTATTGATTAAAGGTTCTTTATAATCAAGTATAAAATCTATCAAATAAGGCACAGAACAAAAAGCATCAATAATAATATCTTCACCTAGCTCAATTTTTTTAGAAATTTCAACTTCCTCGTCCTTGTTTAAAAGAGCTATTTGTCCCATTTCTCTTAAATACATTCTAACAGGAGAGTCTGATCTACTCCATTCAAGCAAATCGTTTTCATTGGCTAAATCAAATTCATTTTCTAAACTCGTATCTTGTAATTTTTGTTTTTCTTCTTGTAGTTTTTTTGCTTCTTCTAAATTTCTTTTTTTAGCAATTTCAGCTGAAGAAATTAATTCTACTTTATGTTTATCCATTAAATCGCGGATTTTTTTTGCACTTGTTGCATTTGGAAGCTTTGCAAAATACTTGACAAGTTTTTCATATGTGATATAATCTTTAGAATTTTCTTTGAAAAGTTCTTCTAAAACATTGGTTTCATTAGCCATGGATACCCCTTGTATTTAAGTAATGAGTGTAAAACTAAATATTATGCCTAAAAATTAATTAAAAACAAATAAAAACATTTTGGAACAGCTTTTGCTTTATCATGTAGAAAATTAAGATTTTAGTTAGGAAAAACAATGCAAAATGGGTATTATCAAGCTACTGGTGCTATGGTTACGCAGTTTAATCGCTTAGATGTTGTAACTAATAACCTAGCAAATGTAAATACAAGTGGCTATAAAAGAGATAATGTTGTTATTGCAGATTTTAAAAGGATTTTTAAAGAAACTCAAGATGAGTTACCTATACAAAATCATACAAGAGATGCTGCAAGATTTGTAAATACAACTATAGATAGGGTTCCACAAGTTAATCACGTCTATACAAATTTTAGCGTAGGTTCTATGAAAATGACGCATAATCCTTTGGATTTAGCTCTTACTCGTGAGGATACTTTTTATTTAATTAAAACAAATAATGGTGAGGTAAGATTGAGTCAAGACGGAAATTTCCAGCTTGATGATGAGGGATATTTGGTAAATCGTCAAGGGTATAGAGTTTTAAGCAGTGATTATTTTAACAATCCTGAAAACGATGGCATACGCATAGGAAATCCCACTTCTTTTATTAATGTGGATAAAAATGGAATCATCAGTGCATCTAATCAAGATATAGCAAGATTATTCGTAGCGCAAGTTGATGATTTAAGAGATTTGCAAAAAGATGGTGATAATATGTATAAAATCGATAATTTAAACAAAATTAGAGATTTGCCAAATTCAAATGCCATTAAGCAAGGTTTTACTCAAGGTTCAAATGTTAATCCAGTTACAGAAATGGTAGGATTAATCGAAGCAAATAGAATGGTTGAGATGTATCAAAAAGTTATGACATCTCATATGGATGATTTAAATCAAGAAGCTATTAACAAATTAGCAAGTACTAAATAAAACTAAGGATAGATAAAATGTTAAGATCATTATATACAGCAGCATCAGGGATGGTATCACAACAAACACAAATTGATGTAACTTCAAATAATATTTCAAATGTTAATACAGTAGGTTATAAAAAATCGCGTGCAGAATTTGCAGATTTGATGTATCAAACGATGAAATACGCAGGTACTTCAACCTCAAGTACCACAAAACACCCAAGTGGTATAGAAGTGGGTCTTGGCTCAAGAGTGACAGCTGTGAGTAAAATTTTTAGTGAAGGTAGTTTAAAACAAACATCAACTTCAGGTCTTGATATGGCAATTGCGGGCAATAATGGCTTTTTCCAAATTCAAATGCCTGATGGAACTATAGCTTATACTAGAAATGGTCAATTTACCAAAGATGCTGAAGGAAATATTGTAAATTCAGATGGTTATAGACTTTTGCCGGAAATGACTATACCTGAGGATGCTACAGCTATTAACGTAGCAAGTGATGGAACGGTTTCTGTTATGCAGCCAGGAAATACAGCTGAAACTCAAATAGGTCAAATTGAGCTTGTAAATTTTATTAATCCGGCGGGCTTGCATGCTTTGGGAGATAATCTTTTAGTAGAAACTGATGCAAGTGGAGCGCCTATTGCAGGTATAGCTGGAGAGAATGGATTTTCTGTAATCAAACATGGCTTTGTAGAGCTTAGTAATGTTCAGCTTGTAGAAGAAATGACTGATCTTATTACAGGGCAAAGAGCTTATGAAGCTGGCTCAAAAGCTATTACTACAAGCGATGATATGCTTGGAATTGTAAATCAATTAAAACGCTAGAATTAACTAGCGTTTTATAATATGCAAAAAATATTAAAAAATACTAAAAAACTCCTATTTATAAATACTTGTAAAATATTCTCTATTATAATTTAAATTTAAACTAATCATAGTAATATTTTATTTATGTATTCTTTTATACATAAATAAAACAATAACGAGGGATATAATGAACAGAAGGGACTTCATTAAAAATACCGCTATTGCTAGTGCTTGTGGTGTTGCAGGTCTTAGTGTTCCAAGTAGTGTACTTGCAAATACTGAGAATAAATGGCGTTGGGATAAGGCTGTTTGTAGATTTTGTGGTACAGGCTGTGGAATTTTAGTTGCAAGTTTAGATGGTAAAATTGTCGCTGTAAAAGGAGACCCAGCAGCTCCTGTAAATCGTGGATTAAATTGTATTAAAGGTTATTTTAATGCAAAAATTATGTATGGAGAAGATCGCTTAGTAACACCTTTACTTCGTGTAAATGCAAAAGGTGAGTTTGATAAAAAAGGAAAATTTCAACAAGTTTCTTGGCAAAGAGCTTTTGATGAAATGGAAAAACAATTCAAAAAAGCCTACAAAGAAAAAGGTGTGGAGGGGATTGGAATTTTTGCAAGTGGTCAATATACTATACAAGAAGGATATGCTGCTGCAAAATTAGTAAAAGCTGGTTTTAGATCCAACAATATAGACCCAAATGCACGTCATTGTATGGCTAGTGCTGTTGTTGGTTTTATGCAAACTTTTGGGGTTGATGAGCCTTCTGGTTGTTATGATGATATAGAGCTTACTGATACTATTATTACTTGGGGTGCAAATATGGCAGAAATGCATCCGATTTTATGGTCAAGGGTAAGTGATAGAAAATTAAGTAATTTGGATAAAGTTAAAATCGTAAATTTATCTACTTTTTCTAATAGAACTTCTCATATAGCAGATACTGAAATCATTTTCAAACCAAATACTGATTTAGCTATTTGGAATTATATCGCTAGAGAGATTGTTTATAATCATCCTGAAGCTATGGATAAAGAATTTATTGAAAAACATTGTATTTTTACAACAGGTTATGCTGATATTGGTTATGGAATGAGAAATAATCCAAACCATCCTAAATTTAAAGCAAGTGAAAAAGATACTGTAGCAAAACAAAATGCTATTATTGTAGATGAAGAAGAAGCAGTATCTTTGGCTTATTTGGGGGTAAAAGCAGGCGATAAATTTGAAATGAAACACCAAAATACTCCTGATGTGCATTGGGAAATTTCATTTGAAGATTTCAAAAAAGCTTTAGAGCCTTATACGCTTGATTATGTTGCTAAAGTTGCTAAAGGCAATGAAGATGAAAGCATAGAAGAATTTAAGAAAAAACTTCAAGAATTAGCAAATTTATATATAGAAAAAAATAGAAAAGTCGTAAGTTTTTGGACCATGGGCTTTAATCAACACACAAGAGGTACTTGGGTGAATGAGCAAGCTTATATGGTGCATTTTTTACTTGGCAAACAAGCAAAACCAGGAAGCGGTGCGTTTTCATTGACAGGGCAACCAAGTGCTTGTGGAACCGCAAGAGAAGTAGGGACTTTTTCACATCGTTTACCTGCTGATATGGTGGTTGCAAATCCTAAACACAGAGAAATTAGTGAAAAAATTTGGAAAGTTCCTGCAAAAACAATCAACCCTAAACCAGGTGCTCCATATTTAAAAATCATGAGAGATTTAGAAGATGGAAATATCAAATTTGCTTGGGTGCAAGTAAATAATCCTTGGCAAAACACCGCTAATGCAAATCACTGGATAGCAGCAGCTAGAGAAATGGATAATTTTATCGTTGTGAGTGATTGTTACCCAGGAATTAGTGCTAAGGTGGCAGATTTAATTTTACCAAGTGCTATGATTTATGAAAAATGGGGTGCTTATGGTAATGCTGAAAGAAGAACTCAACACTGGAAGCAACAAGTGCTGCCTGTAGGTGAAGCTATGAGTGATACTTGGCAAATCATGGAATTTGCAAAACGCTTTAAATTAAAAGAAGTTTGGGGCGAAACTAAGGTAAATGATAAGCTTACCCTACCAAGTGTTTTAGAAGAAGCTAAAGCTATGGGTTATAGCGAAGATGATACTTTATATGATGTATTATTTGCTAATAAAGAAGCAAAATCTTTCAAAGCAAACGATTCTATTGCAAAAGGATTTGATAATTCTGAAGTATTTGGTGATGAGAGAAAAGTTATAGGTAGTGATGGTAAAGAATTTAATGGGTATGGATTTTTTGTACAAAAATATCTATGGGAAGAATACCGCAAATTTGGCTTAGGTCATGGACATGATTTAGCTGATTTTGATACTTATCATAAAGTAAGAGGTTTAAGATGGCCTGTGGTAAATGGTAAAGAAACCCAATGGAGATTTAATACTAAATTTGACTATTATGCTAAAAAAGCTGCTCCAAATTCAGACTTTGCATTTTATGGAGGTTTTGCTAAAGAATTACCAAAAGGAGATTTACTAGCTCCAAAAACTAAAGAAAAATACAGTTTAAAAAACAAAGTAAAAATTTTCTTTAGACCATTTATGAAAGCACCTGAAAGACCAAGTAAAGAATATCCATTCTGGTTATGTACTGGTAGGGTTTTAGAGCATTGGCATAGTGGAACTATGACCATGAGGGTTCCTGAGCTTTTCCGTGCAGTACCTGAAGCACTTTGTTATATGAATGAAGATGATGCTAAGGCTATGAAAATTAATCAAGGTGATATTGTATGGGTAGAATCACGTCGTGGTAAAGTAAAAGCTAGAGTAGATTTTCGTGGTAGAAATAAACCTTCTAAAGGCCTTGTGTATGTGCCTTGGTTTGATGAGAATGTATATATAAACAAAGTTACACTAGATGCAACTTGTCCGTTGTCTAATCAAACAGATTTCAAAAAATGCGCCGTAAAAATTACTAAAGCATAAAAATGAAAAATAGAAGAGAATTTTTAGCCTTTGCTTTTAAGCTTTTATGCATAGGAAGCGGAAGTGCATTTTTGGCAAGTTTAGCATTTAGCTCAAATCAGGAGTATTTTTTAAGACCTCCTGGGGCAGATGATGAAAAAGAATTTTTATCAAAATGTATACGATGTGGACTTTGTGTAAAAGCCTGTCCTTATGATGTTTTAAAGTTAGCAAATTTAGAAAATAGTGCTAAAAATGGTACACCTTTTTTTGTAGCAAGAGAAAATCCTTGCAGGTTATGTGAGGATATACCTTGTATAAGGGATTGTCCTACAAATGCTCTAGATCATAAATATTTAGAGCAAAAAGATGGAATTTATAAAACAAAAATGGGTATAGCTATAATTGATAGTGCAAGTTGTGTTGCTTATTGGGGAATTCAATGTGATGCATGTTATAGAGCTTGTCCTCTAATGGATAAAGCATTAAAACTTGAAACAAAACGCAATGAAAGAACAGCAAAGCATGCATTTTTACTACCTGTGGTAGATCATGAAGTATGTGTTGGATGTGGGATTTGTGAAAAAGCCTGTATAACACAAAAAGCAGCCATTAAAGTTTTGCCTAGAGAATTTGTTTTAGGAAAAGCTGGGGATAATTACATCAAAGGTTGGGATGAAAAAGATGAAAAGCGTTTGCAAGATGTAAACACAGATAAAAATTTCAATAAAAATAAGGCTAAAGATTATCTTAACGATGGAGAATTGCTATGAAGTATCTTATTTTAAGAAGAGTAATGCAATTGTCTATTTTAACTTTTTTTTCTTTTGGTGTATTTAATTTTATATTAAAAGGAAATTTAAGCTCTTCGGTTTTATTTTCTTCGGTGCCACTAAGTGATCCTTTTGCATTTATTCAACTTGCTTTGGCAAGTTTGCAAGTAGATTTGATGGCTTTAAGTGGTGCTTTGATAGTATTTTTATTTTATGCTATTTTTGCTGGAAGAGCATTTTGTGCTTGGGTTTGTCCTGTCAATATCATTACTGATTTTGCTTATTTTATTAGAAATAAATTAGGTTTTAATCAAGCAAGAGTTTTTAATGTAAATAAAAATTTGCGTTATTATGTTTTAGCTTTTGTTTTGATTTTTTCTTTTCTTTTTTCTTTTCCTGTTTTTGAGGAATTTTCTTATATAGGAATAATCCAAAGAGGGATTATTTTCGGTGGTATTTCTTGGCTTTTTATGGCTTTGATCATTTTTTGTATAGATACATTTTTTAGTCCAAGGTTTACTTGTTCGCATTTTTGTCCTTTAGGGGCTTTTTGGGCTTTAAGTTCGCATTTTTCATTGTTAAAAGTAAGATATAGCTTACAAAAATGCACTAAGTGTTATAAATGTCTTGGAGTGTGCCCCGAAAAACAAGTGCTTTGGATGATAGGTAAAGAAAATCAAGATGTAAAATCAGGTGAGTGTATAAGATGTGGAAAATGTATTGATATTTGCGGTGATGATGCTTTAGGTTTTAGTATAATAAATTTAAGGAGAGAAAATGAAAAATAAAATCTTTTTATCCTTAGCAGCAGCTGTTTTAATAAGTGCTTGTGGGCTTGCTGTTAAAAGTGTTGATTCAAAAGATATAGGTTTAAGAAAAACAAGTTTAGAAAGTGAAAATGTAGAATTATTGGATGCAAAATATTCTCAAGCAGTGGCTGGTGAGTCTGTTTTGATTGAAAGATCGTTTGAAAATGCTCCGCCATTAATCCCGCACACTTTAGAGGATATGCTTCCAATTACTAAGGATAATAATATTTGCTTAAGTTGTCATGATAAGACTATTGCTAAAGATGTTGGAGCTACACCACTTCCAAGTAGTCATTATTTTGATTTAAGAAAAAACAAATCTACTAAAGATATGATAAGCGATGCAAGATTTAATTGTACACAATGTCATGTGCCACAAAGCGATGCTGAACCTTTGGTAGGAAATAGCTTTGAAGCAAAATTTAAAAGCGAAGAATCAAAGAAAAAATCTAATCTTTTAGATGTTTTAAATGAAGGTGTAAAATAAAATTATGAAAAAAATGTTTTTAATCTTACTAATGAGTATTTATGCATTGAGTTATGAGTTTAAGCTTGATTCAAATTTAAACGCTTTAAAGCTTGCTGATAATAGTTTGCTTATAGGACTTGATAATGGAGAAATAAAACAATATTTCCTTAAAGATAAAAAAATGCAAAAAATCACTCAGCTGGATAAGATTAAAAATTTTTACGAAGAAAATCTTAGCCCTAGAATTTATAGTATTGATTACTTAAATGGGGCTATTTTGATTTTAAGTGAAGGTGATTTTGGAAGTAAAAAATTATATGTTTATAAAAATAAACAACTTTTAAGCTATGATTTAGCTAATGATGGAGCAAAAAAAGCTTTGTTTTTAGATGATAATACTATTTTATTAGCCTTGCTAGGTTCTAATATAGAGCTTTTTGATCTAAAAACAAAAAGCGTTGTAAAAAATTTTACTTTTTCTAGTTCAAGCTTAAGTGATGTGGTTTTAAATGAAACTAAAACTCAATTAGTGGCAGGTTTTGAAAGTGGTGAGCTAATGCTTTTTGATGTGAAGAAATGGCAAAAAATAAAAAGTTATAAGAATATTCACAAGGATAATATTTATCAACTTGATTTTAAAAACACAATTATTGCAAGCTGTAGTACTGATAGAAAATTAGGCATAGTGAAAAATGATCAAGAAAAAAACATAGAAAGAGATTTTTTGATTTATACTTGTGCTTTAAATAAAGATGGCTCAATAGCAGTTTTTGGAGATAATGAAAAAAATATCATAGAACTTATAGATACTAAAAATTTAAAAACGATAAAAAAATTCCAAAATAAAGATTTTTTGCTAGAATATCTTATATTTTTAAATGAGCATGAGCTTATTAGTGCAGGTTATGAAGATAAAATTATATTTTGGAGTATAGATGAATCTTTCTAGTGTGTTGATTTTAACCAAAGAAGAAAAAGTAGAAAAACTCAAAGAACAAATTCAAAAAACACCTTGTTGTAGTGTGGAATTAGCTCAGGATGAAAAAATTATAGTAGTAATAGAAAGTGAAAATTTAGATGATGAGTTAAAAGCATATAAACAATTAGAACAGCTTGATGGGGTAGTGAGTATTAATATGGTTTTTTCTTATCAGGATTTAGACGAAGAAAGAGAAAAAATTTTAAAAGCAAATTTTGAGGCAAATGCTTTTGATGAGAATTTAAAAAAAGATAATATAGAATACTATGGCAATGTCTTTAGAAAGTATTGATTATGGTTTTTTTGATTCCTTTGATTTTTATCATTTCTTCTGTTTTTATTATTGATCATTTTTATTTTTCTAAGGAAAATGAAGTAGTAAAACAACAAAAGCAAATAGAACAAAAAAATATTAAGCAAGATAAACAAAAATACCTTGAAAATATATTAAATCAAAAATAATCATGTATACACAAATTTCATATAAAAAATTCTTTTGGATTAATATTTTAGTTGTAATTACCCTTGCTTTAAATTTAAGAGCACCTATAACCTCTATAGGTCCTATGATAGAATATATTCAAGAACATTATAAGATAAATTCAGCCCTAGCAGGAATGCTTACAACTTTACCTTTGATAGCCTTTGGGCTTATATCTTTTTTCGTGGCGTATTTTTCGCAAATTAAAGCTTTGTTTTTTGCTTTGTGTTTAATTGTTTTTGGAGAGTTTATTAGAAGTTATGGGGGTAATATAGGTTTATTTTCTGGGGTTTTTCTAATTGGGGCAGGCATTGCAATAGCTAATGTTTTATTACCTTCTTTTGTAAAAGAAAAATTTGCAAAAAATGCTTATAAAATAATGGGTTTATATGGATCAATTATAGGTTTATCTTCAATTGCTGGAGTGGCTTTATCGCTTCCTTTGCTTAAAATTTTTGAGGTGCCTCAAGCTATGTTTTTTTGGGTTGTTTTAGCTTTGATTGCTTTGATTTTTTATTTTCCGCATTTGAAAAACAAAAGATTATTGCGTCCTAAGAAGAAAAACATCAATAAAATAAATCTTTTTTTGAATTTAACAGCTTGGAAAGTTACTATTGTAATGGGACTGCAAAGTTTTTTATCTTATAGTCTTTTTGCTTGGCTTAGTGTGATGATAAGTGAAAAAGGTTTTGGAATTGATTTTGGTTCTAATGTTTTATTACTTTCTCAAATCATAGGTATGCCTGTGGCGTTTTTATTACCTATTGTTTTAGGAAAACTAAGAGCTCATGCTACTAAGGGTTTTGTTATTATAACATTGGGTTTTTTATATGTTTTAAGTTTTATTTTGGTGTTTTTTTGTGATGTAAAATTAGTATTGTTGTTAGCAGCTATTTTCTTAGGTTTTGCATCTAGTGGGGTTTTTACAATTTCATTATTGTTTATTGCTATAAAAAGTTCAACTTCTTTTATAGCAGCTAAACTTTCTGCCATGTCACAAGGCATAGGGTATTTAATAGCAGCTCAAGCACCTTGGATTATAGGTATGCTCCATGATAGTTTTGGAAATTTTACTTTAGGCTTTATCATGCTTATTACAGTAGCTATAATACTTAATATTTTTGTATTTTTAGCATATAAAGCTCCTGTGATTAAGTAAAAATTAAAATAAATTAAAGTCTTTTTTGTTAGAATTTTGACATTTTATTTTTTGTGAGTTGATAATGCGATATACAGTAACAGAAGCCTCTATTTATGAGGCGCAAGGTTTAAAAGATGAAGCTTTGGAGATTTATAAAAATATATTAAAGCAAGATCCGCAAAATAAAAATGCCATTGATGCTATAAGGCGTTTAAGTGGTTTGCGTTCTAATCATGAAGATTTAAATTATGATATGCTTGATTTTTTTGTTAATATGAAAAGCGAAGAAGAAGTTAATGAATTTAAAAGGTGGTTAATAAAACTATGAATATAGAAGATTTAGCAAAAATGGCCATAAGTGAAGTTAATTCAGAGTTAGATAATAAAAAAAGTAAAAATGATGAATTTACTCCTATGGTAGAGGAAATTACTCAAGAAAAAAATACTAATATCCAAGAAGATAAAATAAAAAAAGAGATTAATCAAGTTGCGCAAGAATTGATCCAAGAATTAGATGATTTAGAAGTAAAAGTTAAAGAAGATAAACAAGCTATGACTATTAAGGTTGAAGCTTTAGAGGAAAAAGAAGAAAGTATTATAAATAATGAAGAATTTTTCTTAAAAAATATCAGAGAGCGTATTTTGGTTTTATTTGAAGGATTAAAAAATACTAAAGATGAGCATATAGAAAAAAGACTAGATATTACAATTACTTTTTTAGAGTTTTTACTTGCAAAGATTGAAGATAGACTTAAAAAATGATCAAGATTTTTTAAGAATTAAAAATATACTTAAACCTTACACACAAAGAGCTTATTTGGTAGGTGGTTGTGTAAGGAATTCTTTTTTAGATTTATCTAGTGATGATTATGATATAGAAATTTATGATATTGAGCCTAAGCTTTTTGATGAGCTTATGCAAAAACTTGGTGCAAATGGAGTAGGAAAAAGTTTTTTTGTATATAAATACAAAAAATTTGATTTAGCTCTAGCGCGTTATGAAAATAAAATTTCTACAGGCCATAGAGGTTTTGAGGTTAAAGTTTGTAATGATGAACAAGAAGGAGCTAAAAGAAGGGATTTTACTATTAATGCATTGATGGTAAATATTTTTGATTTTAAGTTTTTAGATTTTTTTAATGGTTTGCAAGATTTACAAGCAAAGATTATAAGACATATTGATGATATAAGTTTTGTTGAAGATAGTTTAAGAGTGCTTCGTGGAATTTCTTTTGCATGCAGGTTTGATTTAACAATTGCAAAAGAAAGTTTAAAATTAATGCAAACTATGGATATAAGTGATTTATCTAAAGAGCGTATTAATAATGAACTTTATAAAATTTTTAAAACTTCAAGACTAAATAAAGCTTATGAGTATTTCAAAATTTTAAAGTTAGAAGAAAAAATATTTTTTTATCAAAGCTGTAATGAAGAATTTGAAAAACTTTTAGAGCATAGTCAAAAATTAATTTATGATGAGGCTTTGTATTTATATTTGTATTTGAATTTTTTTCATATAAATAAAGAGGAATTTTTCAATAAAACAAAATTAAAAAAAGAACTATTAAAAAAATGTGAACAAGAATTTATTTTAGGTAAAATTGATGATTTTAATTTAGCTAAAATTGCTTTAAAAATACCACTTTGCAAATGGCTTGGACTTTGGGATAATGAGCGTATGGCACAAGCAAAGAAATTAAATTTATATTATCATGCTTTTAAAAGTAAAATTAGTGCAAATGATTTACTAAAGGAAGGATTTAGTGGGAAAGAGCTTGGGATTGAGCTTGAAAAAAGAAGATTACAAGAATTAAAAAACTATATAAAGGAGCAAAAATGAATGAATATATTTTAAAAATTTCAAGTAGTGATGAAAAAGGATTGATTTATAGAATTTCAGATGTTATTTTTAAATATAGAATCAACATTATAAAAAATGATGAATTTGTTGGAGAAAATCGTTTTTTCTTTAGGGCGCATTTAGAAGGTGAGCTTGATATAAAAGCTTTTAAAGGAACGCTTGAGGCTATGCTTCCTGATAATGCACAAATTGAAATTACACCAAAGAGAAAAAAAGATATTATTGTTTTAGCTACCAAAGAAACTCATTGTTTGGGTGAATTACTTATCCGCCAATTTAGTGGGGAATTTAACGCAAATATTAAAGCAGTTATTGCAAATTATGAGATATTAAAACCTTTAGTGGATAAATTTAACATACCTTTTCATACTATTTTAGCGCAGGATTTAAGCAGACAAGAGCATGAAGAAAAATTACTAGAGTGTTTAAAACAATATGAATTTGATTATATTGTTTTAGCAAAATATATGAGAATATTGTCTCCATCTTTTGTGGAGCATTTTGAAGGAAAGATTATTAATATCCACCATTCTTTTTTACCTGCATTTATAGGAGCTAATCCTTATAAGCAAGCTTATGAAAGAGGAGTGAAGATTATAGGCGCAACAGCACATTTTGTAAATAATAACTTAGATGAGGGACCAATTATCACTCAAGATGTTATACCAGTTACTCATGAATATTCTTGGCAGGCTATGCAACAAGCAGGACGTAATGTGGAAAAAAATGTTTTTTCTAAGGCTTTGGATTTGGTCTTTGATGATAGGATTTTTATACACGAAAATAAAACGATAGTGTTTTAAATTTTTGATGCCAAAAAGGCATCAAAAATTAGCAAGAATAACAAGTTTTAAACTCATATGCAGTTGGTCTAGCTTCTACAGGCCATACTTGGGTTTCAAATTTCATATGTTGATAATCATCGATAAACACATCACTCATAACAGGCTTTAAGAAAGCATTTTTTCTAATGAGCGCTTCTAAAGATCCTCTTAAAGTGTGAGGTAATTGCTCTATACCTTTTTCTCTAATTTCATCTAGGGTTAATGCGAATAAATTTTCATCCATAGGGCCAACCGGTATGGTTTTATTTTTAATACCATCAAGTCCTGCCATAAGCAAGCTTGTAAAAGCTAGGTAAGGATTAGAAGTGCTATCAGGAAATCTTATTTCAATTCTTGCGCTTTTTTCATTAATACCATAAGGTACGCGACAACTTGCAGAGCGATTTTGACAAGAATAAGTTAAAATGCAAGGTGCTTCAAAACCTGGAACTATTCTTTTATAGGAATTTGAGCTAGGATTGGTAAATGCGGCAACACTTCTTGCATTAGCTAAAATTCCACCGATGTAATTAATCGCACATTTGCTTAATTTTCCATAGCCTTCTTTATCATAGAATAAATTTATTCCATCTTTCCAAAGACTCATATGCACATGCATACCACTTCCATTATCTCCATAGAGTGGTTTTGGCATAAAAGTTGCTGTTTTTCCATTTAAATGTGCTACCATTTTTACTACATATTTGTAAATTTGTACATTATCAGCAGCTTCAACTAAATTTCCAAATTCTACACCAATCTCAGCTTGTCCTTGTGCTACTTCATGGTGATGTACGAAAGTTTTTAAACCCACTCTTTCTAAAACTTGTACCATTTCAGCTCTAATATCTACACTAGAATCAATAGGGCTTACAGGAAAATACCCACCTTTATTTCTTGGGCGATGTCCGCTATTGTAACTATCTGTGAAATCTTTATTATCATTCCATTCACCTTCTTCAGTATCTACTTCATATTTTGCACAATGAGAAGAATCAACTATTTTTACATTATCAAAAATAAAAAATTCATTTTCAGGACCAAAATAAGCTGTATCGGCGATATTGCTTGTACTTAAGTGTTGCATTGCTTTTTTGGCAATACTTCTTGGACATTTTTCATACATTTGATCTTTATAAATATCATATACATCACAAATTACTATGATAGTAGGATCTGCTGTAAATGGATCTAAGAATGCGCTTTCTACATCAGGTTTTAAAATCATATCCGATTTTTCTATAGGTTGCCAACCGTGTAAAGAGCTTGCATCAAAAGGAATTCCATTTTCAAAAGTTTTATCATCAATTGCTTTTATATTGTAAGTAATATGGTGCCAAGTACCTATCATATCAGTAAATCTAAAATCAACAAATAAAACTTCATGTTCTTGACAATAACTAAAAAACTCACCAATGTTATTTACAAACTTACCCATTTTCTCTCCTTTTTAATAGGTATTAATTTATTTTTTAAGATTGTAGTATATTTTTATTAAATTAAGTTTAAATTAATATTTTTTTTATGGTCAAATACAAAAAAATATTAATTTATATAATTAATTAACAAAATTAATATTGGTTTATATTTTTTTATAATATAATTTCACATTAGTTTTTTATATTAAAAAGGTGTAAAAATGACTCAAGAAGAATTAGATGCTTTAATGAATAGCACTGAAGATTTAGATCTTGATTCTGTAGAAGAAACAGAAACAAAGCCTGAAGCAGAGTATGAAGATGAGGAAAAAAATAAACAAATTGTTGATGCAATGATTAATGGTGATTATAAAGCAAGAGCAGATATGGCATGGCCACCACCACCACCTAGCAAAGAACATAAAGTTGTGCATCAGCTTGATGATGTTACAAGAGATAGTGAAATCAAAGCTACTGAAATGATGGAAAAGTTAGAAATTATTAATGATTTCTTTGCAAATTCAGAAAATGAGCTTTGTGTAATTAGCGATGCTTTGAATAAAAATATAGAAATTTTTGAAAAACTAAATGCAAAATTTCCTAATGTTGTAAGCTTTAAAGAAGCTATAGAAACTAACAATAATGCTAAAAATATTATAGATGAAATCACGGGTTGTTTACAAACTGGACAAGATGAAGTTATGATGGCAATGGATGCTATGCAATACCAAGATATTCACCGTCAAAAAATCGAACGTGTTATTAATGTTATGAGAGCTTTAAGTAGATACATGAGTAGTTTATTTGAAGGTAAAATTGATGATGAAAAACGCGTAGGATCGGCTGTGCATATTGAAGGTGATACAACTACAGATGTTGTAAGCAATGATGATATTGAGGCATTAATCGCAAGTTTAGGCAAAAAATGATTGTTCCTGAAATAGTAGCTCCTGCGGGAAATTTTACAAAATTAAAAATAGCGTTAGCTTATGGAGCTGATGCTGTTTATGCGGGAGTGAGTAATTTTTCATTAAGAGCAAGAACTGCTAGGGATTTCAATTATGAAACTTTTAAAGAAGCCATTGATTATACTCACACAAGAGGAAAAAAAATTTATGTAACCATTAATGGTTTTCATTTTAGCTCACAAATTGAGGGTTTAAAAAGGCATATTTTAAAATTAAAAGAAATGAAACCTGATGCTTTTATAGTAGCTTCTGTAGGTGCTATGCGTTTAGTTAAAGAACTTGCACCTGAAATCAATCTTCATGTATCCACTCAAGCTAATATTTTAAACTATTTAGACGCTCAAGTCTATAAAGACATGGGAGCTAAGCGTGTTGTTATAGCAAGAGAGCTTGGCTTAAAAGATGCAAAAGATTTAAAAAATAATTGTGATATTGAGCTTGAAAGTTTTGTGCATGGCTCTATGTGCTTTGCATATTCTGGTAGATGTTTAATAAGTTCAGTACAAAGTGGGCGTATGAGTAATCGTGGCTCTTGCGCAAATGATTGTAGATTTAATTATGAGCTTTATGCGAAAAATCCAGAAACAAATACGCTTTTTAGATTAGAAGAAGATGAAAATGGCACACATGTGTTTAATTCTAAAGATTTAAATTTAAGCTCATATATTCAAAAAATTATGCAAGAAAATTGTATTCATGCTTTTAAAATAGAAGGAAGAACAAAAAGTGAGTACTATGTAGCTTTGACTACAAGAACTTATAAAATGGCAGTGCAAGATGTATTGCAAAATACTTTCGATGCGAGCAAATATGAAAAAGAAATTCATACTTTAAAACACAGAGGTTTTACGGATGGATATTTAGTTTCAAGAGCTTATGAAAAAACCGATTCTATTAATCATGATACAAGCATAGAAGAAGGAACTCATCAAGTGCATGCTATTAGTGAAGATGGTGAGTTTTTTAAATGTAAAGGCAAGATAGAATTAAACAAAGAATATGAAATTTTAGCTCCGGTTAATTCTAATATAGAATTAGGAGAAAATAAACTAGGTTTAATCTATGAAAATGATGGTAAGAAATTTATAGTTTTTAAGCAATTATTAGCCAAAAATAATAAAGAATTTAGTGAAATTCATAGTGGTAATGAAAATGAAATTACTTTACCGTTTAAGCTTCCAGAATTTAGCTTTTTAAGAAGGAGTGTTGAATGAAATTTGTTTCTATATTGATGGGAAGTAAGAGTGATTATGATGTGGTAAAAGAAGCTTTGGGAATTTTGGAAAAATTTGATGTTAAATATGAAATTTTAATCACTTCAGCACACAGAAGTCCTCAAAGAACTCAAGAATACATTAAAAACGCTGAAGAAAAAGGTGCTAAAGTATTTATTGCCGCAGCAGGTATGGCAGCACATTTAGCAGGAGCTGTTGCAGCGCATACAACAAAACCTGTTTTAGGTATACCTATGCCAGGAAGTAATTTAGCAAGCATGGATTCTTTATTTTCTACTGTGCAAATGCCAAGTGGGATTCCTGTGGCAACTGTAACTATAGGTAAAGCAGGGGCTATTAATGCAGCTTATTTAGCTGTACAAATTTTAGCAATAGAAGATGAGTCTTTAGCGCAAAAATTATTAGAAGATAGACAAAAGCAACAAGAAAAATTAATACAAGATTCTAATACAATTGAAGTTTTTCTTTAAGGAGCATGTATGCAAACTTACTTGGAATTAAAAGAATTTTGTCAATTAGTACATTTATCTGAAGATGTTGTAAAAGGAATGATGGCAAATGGTGCTTTAAATTTCAAAGAAGAAGAGGGTAAAATTTATATAGAAGCTAATCAAGGAACTTTTAGTGTAGTACCTATGAGCTCAAAACAACCTGCTATGGTAAATTCTATGACTTTAGCAGGAGAAAGTTTTGTAGAAAAAACTATAGGAACTATTTTAAATTTACATGAAAAAGTTCTTGATGCTAAGGATGAGACCTTAGAAGCTTTAAAGGGTGAGAATAAATTTTTAAAAGATGCTCTTTATTCTATGCAAGAACTTTACGATGAGGATAGAAAAACTATAGAAAATCTTAACGAGCAACTTAAATATGCGCGCAATGAAGTAGAATTTCTAAAAAGAAAATATAAAATGATGTGGAATAAAACAGTAGAATTATATGCAAATTCGCCTGAAAAGTCAGAAGAAATAAAGGAAGAAAAATGACCTTTTCTCAAATGATATTAAATTTACAAGAATTTTGGCAAAAGCAAGGTTGTGCTATTATGCAACCTTATGATTTTCCAGCAGGTGCAGGGACATTTCACCCGGCAACTTTTTTAAGAAGTTTAGGAAAAAAACCATGGGCAACTGCTTATGTAGCACCAAGTAGAAGACCAACTGATGGAAGATATGGAGAAAATCCTAATAGGTTAGGCGCTTATTATCAATTTCAAGTTTTGATTAAACCAAGTCCTGATAATATCCAAGAATTATATTTAAAAAGTTTAGAAAATTTAGGTTTTGATTTAAAATCACATGATATTCGTTTTGTTGAAGATAACTGGGAAAGTCCAAGTTTAGGTGCTTGGGGTTTGGGTTGGGAAGTTTGGCTTGACGGTATGGAAGTGACACAATTTACTTATTTTCAGCAAGTTGGCGGTATAAGCGTAGATTTAGTAAGTGCTGAAATTACTTATGGTTTAGAAAGACTTGCAATGTATTTGCAAGATGTAGATAATGTATATGACATAGTTTGGAATGAATTTAACGGCGAAAAAATTACTTATAAAGATGTTCATAAGCAAGGCGAGTTTGAATTTAGTAAATATAATTTTGAAGTAAGTGATGTGAAAACTTTAAATGTGCAATTTGAAAATGCTTATAATGAGTGTAAAAATGCATTAGAAGCAAAGCTTGCTTTACCAGCATATGATTATTGTATGTTAGCAGCGCACACTTTTAATTTGCTTGATGCAAGAGGAGCTATTTCAGTAACTCAAAGACAAGACTTTATGCTTAAAATTAGAGAATTATCTAAAAATTGTGCTTTGGTGTATAAAGAAAGTTTAGATGAAAATTAAAGAAATTTATGATTATTTGGATACTATTAGCCCATTTAGTACGCAAAGTTCATGGGATAATAGTGGCCTATTACTTGGAACTTTAGATCAAGAAGTAAATCAAATTTATCTTGCTCTTGATGTGGATATGCATTTAATTGAAAACGCACGCGAAAATTCACTTTTTATAGTTCATCATCCTTTGATTTTTAAAGGTTTAAAAAACTTAAGCGGAGTGTTTTATCCGCAAAATATTCTTACTAAAATGATACAAAAAAACATAGCTTTAATTGCTATGCATACGAATTTTGACTTAAGTCATTTAAATGCTTATTTTGCTCGTGAAATTTTAGGTTTTAAGATTAAAGAACAAAATGAGTTTTTAATTTATTGTGATGTTGATTTTAAATTTAGCGATTTAATTAATCATGTGAAAAAAAGTTTAAAGCTTGATTACATAAGAGTTGTAAATGCAGGTAATGAGAAAATTAAAACTTTAGCAATATGCACAGGTAGTGGAGGAGATTTAATTTCTAGTGTTAAGGCAGATTGCTTTTTAAGCGGAGATTTTAAATATCATCAAGCTTTGGAAAGTTATCATAATAAACTTAGTTTGATTGATATAGGACACTATGAAAGCGAATCTTGTTTTGGTAAAATTTTAGCAAAAGATTTGCAAAAATTTCATTTAGAAGTTATAATATCAGTTTCAAAAAATCCATTTCAATATTTTTAAGGAAAATTTCAATGAGTAAATATTTAGAACAACTTATAGCTTTATCGCAAATTGATAAAGAACTTGATGGTTTTGCAAATAAAGTAGAAGATGCTACAAAAGATTTAAAAGAAAAACGCAATTTACTTGATAAGACAGAAGAAGAAATTGCAGGTTTTGAGAAAGATATTAAAGATATAGAAAATCAAAAAATTCAAAACAACAATCATATTGCAGAATTTGGTGTAAAAATAAAAGAAATAGCCAAAAAAAGTGCAGCGGTAAAAACCGAAAAAGAAGCAAATGCTTTAAAAATTGAAGAGGATATAGCCAAAGAACAACTTGATGCAGCAAATGAAGAAATTGAAAGATTGGATAAAATTTTAGAAAATAAAGAAAAGTTTATACAAGAATTGCAAGCTAAAAGAAGCGAACTTGAAAATGAAGTGGATCAAATCGATGCTCAAACTAAAACTGTTTTAGTGGATATTGAAAAAGAAAGATTACAAATTTATGATAAAAAGGTAAAATTAGTAGGTGAAATAAATCAAAAAGTTTTAACTTTTTATGAAAAAATTAGAAAATGGGCGGGAAATACTGCAGTAGTTCCTGTAAAAAAACATGCTTGTTATGGCTGTTTTATGAGAATTTATGATAAAACTTATTTGGCTGTTTTAAAAGGTGATGAAATCATAACTTGCCCACATTGTGGAAGAATTTTATACAAAGAAAAAGAAGAAAATCAAAATTGATTTTTTTTTATTATATTTTTGCTGTGATTATATATATAATTGCAGCTCCTTTTTTATTGATTTTAAGTTTTTGTAAGGAAAAGTATAAAATATCATTAAAATCAAGATTCTTTCTTTACAAAAATTTAAGGCAAAAACAAGGTGACGTGTATTTTCATGCTTGTTCTTTTGGTGAAATTAAAAGCCTTATTCCTTTAATAAAACTTTTTCCAGCTTGTAAAATTTCAACCATAACTCAAACTGGTTTTAGTGAAGCTTTAAAATATTCTAAAAAAGTAAATTTTTTCCCTTTTGAGATTTTTGTACCTTTTTGGATGAGACCTTGTAAAGTTTTGGTTATTTTTGAAGCAGAGCTTTGGCTTATGCTTGTGTTTATGGCTAAATTTTATAATGCAAAAGTTGTTTTATTAAATGCTAGAATTAGCGATAGATCTTTAAAAAACTATAAGCGTTTTAGCTTTTTTTATCGTTTGATTTTTAAATATATTGATGTTGTGTTTGCGCAAAGTCAAAAAGACAAAGAAAGATTAGAATGCTTGGGCGCTAAAAATGTTATAGCATATAAAAATATCAAAGCTAATATAAAACAAGAACAAGTGAAAAACTATTCCAAGCCCAAAGCTAGGATTGTTATATTTGCTAGTACACATGAAAATGAAGAACGATTATTACTTAATGAAATTAATTTAGAAGAAAACGATAAATTGATTATCGCCCCAAGACATCCAGAGCGTTTTGGCGAGGTTGAGGGAATTTTAAAAGATTTTTGTCAAAAAAACCACTATAATATGCAAAAATTTTCAGACTTTACATTAAGCGAAAATAATTTTGCAAATTTTTTTAATGCCAAATGTTTATTGCTAGATACTTTAGGTGAGCTAGAAAGTTTTTATAAGATTAGTGATGTGGTTTTTTTATGCGGCTCTTTTGTAGATAATATAGGTGGGCATAATCCTATAGAGGCAGCTAGATGGAATAATGTTATTATCTCAGGGAAATATTATTTTAATCAAGAAAGTTTATATCAAGAAGTTGATGGTTTGTATATTTGTGAGAGTGCAAAAGATATAAATGTTTTTTTAAAGCAAAAACTACCACAAGCACAACTTAAAGAACAAAGTGATTTAAATGAAATTATATTAAGTATAAAAGAAGGTTTAGATGCAAGAAAAAGCTTATAAATTGCTTGCAATGCAAGAAAAAATTTCTAATAACACAGCAAAGGATTTGATTGACAAAGGCTGTGTTTTTGCTATGGGTAAAAAGGTTGTTATAGCTAGGGCTTTAATGAGTTCTAAAACAAGATTTGTTGTGCAAAAAATAAAAAAAGCAAAAATACTTTTTGAAGATGATAAAATCATAGCTTTAAATAAGCCTTATGGTGAGATTAGTGAGAATTTAGAAGGTATTTATAATGCTAAATTAATCAATAGACTTGATAAGGAAACAAGTGGAGTTTTACTTTTAAGTAAAGATGAGGAATTTAGACTAAAATGCATTCAAGAATACAAAAAACAAAATGTTTATAAAAGTTATTTAGCTATTGTTGATGGAGTGATTGCTGAAGAACTTGAAATTTGTGAAAAAATAACTACTATAAAAAATAAATCTGGAGCCTTTAGTAAAATCGATAAATTTGGCTTAGAAGCTCATACTCAGGTTATACCTTTAATGGTAAATGCTAAAAAAACCTTAATAAAAGCAGTCATTAAAACAGGTAGAACACATCAAATTAGAGTGCATTTAAATCATATAAAACATGGTATTATAGGTGATGAAAAATATGCAAAAATTAGCTCTTCTAGAATGTATTTGCATTCATATGAAACGCATATTTTTGATTATCAATTTAAAGCCTTGCTTGATGAGAGTTTCAATGCTTATGGTTTTGAAGTAAAAAATTTAAATTTTTAAAGGCGTTTAAAGCTAAAAGGGTTTATAATTTAGCTTTTTAAAATTTTAATAAAGGGAAAATAAAGTGTTTGAAATAGTTAGTGAGTCGTTTAAATCCGCAGTTAATAAACTTCGTTTTGTTGATGATGAAAAAGCTTTAAAAAACGCTCTTGACACTTTAAAAAAAGCCCTTTTAAAAGCAGATGTACATCATAAAGTTACTAAAGAATTACTTACTTTAGTAGAAAATGATGTGAAAACTAATGGCATAGGTCAAAAACAATTTTTAGATTCAATTAAGAAAAATTTAGAAGAAATTCTTAGTGTTAAAGGTAAAAATCAAGGTTTTGTATTTGCTAGTAAGCCACCTACGGTTGTTTTGATGTGTGGTTTGCAAGGTGGTGGTAAAACTACCACTACGGTTAAAATTGCTAATTATTTAAAGTTAAGAAATAAAAAAGTACTAATTGCTGCATGTGATTTACAAAGATTAGCTGCAGTAGAACAGCTAAGACAACTCACTCAAGCTAATGAGCTCGATTTATTTTTCATAGAAAATGAAAGTAATCCTTTAAATGTTGCTAAACAAGCTTTAGAAAAAGCAAAAAATTCTATGTATGATGTTTTGCTTGTAGATACTGCTGGCCGTTTAGCAATCGATACGGCTTTGATGAGTGAGCTTAAAGATGTAAAAGCTATTTTAAATCCTGATGAAGTATTTTATGTAGCTGATGCTATGAGTGGTCAAGATGGAGTTAAAACAGCAAGTAGCTTTAATGAGGCTTTAGAAATTACAGGGGTTATTTTAAGTAAATTTGATGCAGATACTAAAGGTGGTGTTGCGCTAGGCATAGCAAAACAAATTGGTGTGCCTTTAAGATTTATTGGTGTTGGTGAGAAAGTAGCTGATTTAGAAGTATTTATCCCTGATAGAATTGTTAATCGTATCATGGGCGAGGGTGATTTAGCGACTTTGGCTGAAAAAACCGCAGCTATTATAGATGAAAAAGAAGCAAAAAAACTTAATAAGAAAATTAAAAAAGGTGAATTTAATTTTAATGACTTTTTAAATCAAATGGAAAGCGTTAAAAAACTTGGTAGTATGAAATCAATCATTGGCATGATACCTGGTTTATCATCTATGGCAGCAAATATTAAAGATATTGATTTGGACAATTCTAAAGAAATTATTCATATTAAGGCAATGATTTCATCAATGACACCAAAAGAAAGAGAAAATCCTGATTTGTTAAACAACGCAAGAAAGCGTCGTATTGCAGAGGGTGCTGGTTTATCTCAAATGGAAGTAAATCGCTTTTTAAAACAATTTAGTAATGCAGCTAAGTTGGCAAAGAAATTTTCAAACAAAAAAGGAATGGAAAACTTTATGAATATGTTGCAGCAAGCTAAAAGACCGCAATAATTAAAGCTTTTTTATGGATATATGAGTTAAAATATCTATAACAAAATTTTAATTTTTTTAGGAGTATTAAAATGACAGTAATCAGACTTACAAAAATGGGACGTAAAAAAAGACCATTTTATCGTATAGTTGTAACTGATAGCAGAAAAAGACGTGATGGTAGTTGGATAGAAAGCATTGGATATTACAATCCTATGGTTGAACCTGAAGTGGTAAAATTTGATGCTGAACGTTTGGCTTATTGGAAAAGTGTAGGTGCTAAATTAAGCGATAGAGTAGCAGCTATTACAAGCAAATAAAAATGGTTGAAAATTTTTTAAGAGAATACGCAAAATTAATTGTTGATTTTCCTGAAAAAGTTGATATACAAAGACAAAATTTAGAAAACAATTTTGCTGAAATTATCATTTATGTCGATCCATCTGATACTGGTAAGTTGATCGGAAAAAATGGAAAATTAATCAACGCAATAAAAACAGTCATTATGGCTTATAAAGTTAAAGATGCAACTTCATATCGTATAACGGTAAAAGCCATTGAAGAATGATTTGATCCAAGTTGCTAAACTTGGGAAAAGTGTTGGTTTAAAAGGTTATGTAAGATTACATAATCTTAGTGATTTTTATGAGCAGTTTAAAATAGGTGCTAAATTTTTTGATATTAATCAAAAAATTTACACCATAAAGGCTTTTGATAAAACTAGATCTTTAGTTTTATTTGAAGATTTTGAGAGTGTTGAAGCTGCCAAAACCTTAACTAATATTACTCTTTTTCAAACTATTGAAGCTACAAAAGAAACTTGTAAATTAAAAAAAGATGAGTATTTTTATTTTGATATAATTGGATGTGATATTATTGAAAATGAGCAAAAATTAGGTGTAGTTGAAGACATTTTAGAAAATGGAGCAGGATTTTTATTTTGTATAAAATGTGATGAAAAACTACAGACAAAGGTTAAAAACTTTTATATTCCTTATGTTGATAAATATATTCAAAAAGTTGATGTAGAAAATAAAAAAATATTCACACGATCTGCTTTAGATATTTTAGAAAATTCATGAAATATACTTTTGTAAGTTTATTCCCAGAGCTTATTGAACCTTATTTTCAAACTTCTATTTTAGCAAGGGCAAAAGAAAAGGGAATATTAGAATTTGCTTTTGTTAATCCTAGAAATTTTACTGCAAATAAGCACTTTAAAGTAGATGATTATAAAATAGGAGGAGGTGCAGGGCTTTTATTACAAGCTCAGCCTTTGTATGATTGCTTAAGACATATTAAAAAACAAGATAAAAATGTTCATTTTGTTTTTCTTTTGCCTTGCGCTAAGACTTTTAAACAAACTGATGCTAAAAGATTAAGTAAGAAAGATCATATTTGCTTTGTAAGTAGTAGATATGAGGGTTTGGATGAGCGCATTGTGGAAGAATTTGCTAATGAGGTATTTTCTATAGGTGATTTTATACTTACAGGTGGAGAGTTAGCGTCTTTGGTGATGTGTGATGCTATTAGCAGAAATATTCAAGATGTTCTTGGAAATAGCGAAAGCTTAAGTGAAGAAAGTTTTGAAAATGACTTATTGGAAGCCCCATCGTTTTCCAAACCTTTTATTTTTGAAAAGGAAAATAAAAAATTTTATGTGCCTTCAGAGTTTTTAAAGGGAAATCACGCTAAAATCACAGCTTTAAAAACTACTTTGGCGTCTTGCAAAACGAAATATTTTCGTCCTGATTTGTATCAAAAGCATGAACGCAAATTTTAAGGAATATCGTTATGAAAAATAAATACATTGAGCAATTTGAGCAAAAACAAATTGAAGGTAAAAATGTTCCAGAATTTCGTGCTGGAGATACTTTAAGACTTGCTATTCGCATTAAAGAAGGCGATAAAACAAGAATTCAAAATTTTGAAGGTATTTGTATAGCACGTAGAGGAAATGGTGTAGATGAAACTTTCATCGTACGTAAAATCGGTGCTAACAATGTAGGCGTTGAAAGAATTTTTCCTATTTATAGTGAAAGTTTAGAAAGTATTACAGTATTAAGAAGAGGTCGTGTACGCCGTGCTAGATTATTCTACCTAAGAGATAGAAGAGGTAAGGCTGCTCGTATTAAAGAACTTAAAAAATAAAAGTGAAATTTAGAACTCAAATATATGAAGTAATTTCCTGGGAACAAGAAATTCAAAACAGCATAAATATATCTAAGAAAATAGAAAATGCTTATGCTAAAGAAATCTGCATAACTATGTCAAAAGATAGCTTTATGAAAGATCATAAAGCGCCTTTTGATATTACCATACAAGTATTAAAAGGCTCCATTGATTTTGGAGTTTTAAACCAAAAAATTCTACTTAAAACACTGGATAGTGTAAGTTTAAAAGCTCATGAAATCCATAATCTTTTAGCGTTAGAAGATTCTATAGTGCGCTTAACTTTATATAAGCAAGATAGTCTTGAACGCATTAAAAGTGTTTTAAAATCTTAATTTAAGCCTCATTTTGTATAATTTTAGCTTACTAAAATTAGGAAGTTAAGCTATGAAATGGACTAAAGATTCTTGGAAAAATTATAAAATTCAGCAACAACCACAATATCCTGATGAAAATGAATTACAAGATGTTGTTAAAAAATTAGAAAAATTACCACCGCTTGTTTTTGCAGGTGAGGTGGATAAATTAAAAAAATCCCTTGCTAATGTTGTAAATTCACAAGCATTTTTACTCCAAGGAGGAGATTGTGCGGAGAGTTTTGTAAATTTTGGCGCTGATAATATAAGAGATATGTTCAAAGTTATGCTTCAAATGGCTATAGTGCTTACTTTTGCAGGATCTTGTCCCATCGTTAAAGTAGGGCGCGTTGCAGGACAATTTGCAAAGCCAAGAAGTAGTGATTTTGAAGAAATTGAAGGAGTAAAGCTTCCAAGTTATCGCGGGGATATTATTAATGGTTTTGAATTTAATGAAAAATCAAGAATAGCTGATCCTAAAAGAATGCTAGAAGCATATTATCAAAGTGCTACAACTTTAAATTTATTAAGAGCTTTTTCAAGAGGTGGTTTAGCGGATTTAAGAGTAGTGCATAAGTGGAATTTGGGTTTTTTAAAAAAGGCAGAACTTGGGAGAAAATATGATGAACTTAGCGAAAAAATCACTCAAGCTTTAGCTTTTATGCAAGCTTGTGGTATCACCGATACTCCAAATCTTTCTCAAACAGCCTTTTATACTTCTCATGAAGCCTTGCTTTTACCTTATGAAGAGGCTTTAACTAGGGTAGATAGTTTAAGCGGGGAAATTTATGATTGTTCAGCACATATGCTTTGGATAGGTGAGCGTACTAGAAAAGCAGATGAAGCACATGTGCATTTTTTAAGTGGAGTGAAAAATCCACTTGGTGTGAAGCTTAGTGCTAATTATGATTTAGATGAGATTAAAAAGCTAGTAAGTATTTTAAATCCGCATAATGAAGCAGGAAGATTAAATTTCATTATTCGTATGGGATGTGATAAGATAGAAAATGCCTTGCCAAAATTATTTAAAGAGTTAAAACAAGAAGGATTTAATATACTTTATAGCATAGATCCTATGCATGCAAACACAGTTAAGTCAGGTAATTTTAAAACAAGAGAATTTGATAAAATCATCCAAGAAGTGCGTGCGTTTTTTGAAATAGCTATGAGTGAGGGAGTATATCCTGGTGGGGTGCATTTGGAAATGACAGGGCAAAATGTAACTGAATGTGTAGGAGGCTCTTTAAATATCACTCAAGAAGAACTTTCTAAACGTTATGAAACACAATGTGATCCAAGATTAAATGCTGATCAAGCATTAGAATTAGCATTTATCATAGCAGACTTAGTTAAAAAGGCAAGAAAATGTTAAAATTTTATGGTATTAAAAATTGTAATAGTGTTAAAAAAGCTATGGATTATTTAAATTCTAAGCAAATTGGATTTGAATTTTTAGATATTAAAAAGCTAGATGAGGAAACTTTAGATTTTTGGCTTAGCAAAAGGAGTGTTTTAGAGCTTGCAAATACAGCGGGTATGAGTGCTAGAAGATTAGGCTTAAATAAAGAAAAACTTCAAAATTTAAACCAAGATGAAATTAAAGCAATGATTTTAGAAAGTCCAACACTCATAAAACGCCCATTAATTGTAAAAGATGATGAAGTTTTTATAGCTAAAGAATATGAGAGTTTTTAATTAAATTTTCTCTCTTTGGTAGATTTTTTTAATTTTTACATCTAAATTATGAGCAAATTTAAATAAAGCTGGCACTACTAAAAGTGTAAGTAAGGTTGAGCTAATAAGACCAAATATAATAGCAATGGCCATAGGAGAATTTCCTTCAAAACCAGAACCTCTTGAAAGTGCTAGTGGAAGCATGGAAAAAATCATCGCAAAAGTTGTCATTAAAATGGCTCTTAAACGACTTTTTCCTGCATAAATTAGTGCTTTTTCTACTTCCATACCTTCATCGCATTTTTTATTAGCTACATCTACTAATAATATAGCATTTTTTCCTACCATTCCAAAAAGCAAAATAATAGCCACAAGCACAAATAAAGAAAAGTGATTTCCTGTGATAAAAATTCCAAAACAAGCTCCACCAAAAGCCAAAGGCATGCTTATCATGATGATTAAAGGAAGTATTAAACTTGAATACAAAGAAGCAAGGATTAAATAAATCAAAATCATCCCCAAAGATATAGAAAACAAAAATCCACTAATGGTATCATCTAAAAAGTCCAAAAAACCAGAATAAGCAAAAGATAGGTTATTTTTTCCTAAAATATAAGCTAAATTGGACTCAAAAATTTTTCTTACTTCACCTAAAGAAATGTTTTCTATGCTTGAAGTGAGTTTTATACTAGTAGTTTTATTGTGTCTGTTAATTAAAGAAAGATCTTTTTTATAAGAAAAGCTAGCAATACTAGCAAGTTTTATACTTTCATTGTCATGATTTTTAAGTTCTATTAGCTCTAAACTAGTTGGATTTTGCTTAAAAGCTTCATCAAAGCTAAGGATAATTTCATCTTTAAAATTTTTATAATCCATATTTCCAACGCTTAAATTTCCAAAGGAATAAGCCAAGACATAAGCAAGTTCTTGAGGGTTAATACCAAGTTTGGCAGCTTTTTCTCTATTGATATTAATAGCAATTTCTTCTTTTAAATCCCCTTCATTATCATCTATAACAACAAAGCCTTCGTGTTTTGAAAACACTTCTTCCATTCTATTAATAGCTTCTTTTATTAGCTTTAAATCATCACCTAAAATTTGAATTTGAACTGGATCTTCAATGCCTGCTCCTTCTATTTTAGGGAGTTCTAAAACTTTTATCTTTAAGTCTTCATAGGAGTTTAATTTTTCTTGAAAAAGGCTAATAAGCTTAGGTTGTCTGAATTTTCTTTCATTTAAAGATTTTAATTTTACATAAATTTTTGCTTTTTTAATTTCTTTTGCGTCATTATATCCTATAAGTAAATATGCATAAGCAACACTTGGATCTTGCTTTATATTTTCATATACTTTTAAACTTTTTTCTTTCATAGCTTCTAAAGATAAGTCGTTTTTGCTTTCTAATAAAACTTGTATTTCACTATCTTCTTCTATAGGTAGAAAATCTAAGCCTATTTTAGGAGCTAAAGAAAAACATAAAATAATTACAACAAGCGTTGATAGGATAAATTTAATTTTATTAGCTAAAACTTTATAAAGTAGCTTTTCATAAAATAAGTCAAGTTTTATAAATAAAAATTCACTTTTTTTATAAAATGTGCTTTCGCTAGTATTTAAAAATCTAGCACTTAAGGTAGGTATTAGAAATACACTTACAAGATAGCTTATAATCACACCAGAAGCAACGCTAGTAGCTAATACATTAAAAAATAAACCAGGAACTGAATTCATATAAGCAATAGGTATAAACACACACAATAAAACCGCACTAATGCTTAAGACGCTAAAGCCTATTTCTTTGATCCCTTCAAATGAAGCTTGTAAAGGAGGGAGTGTTTTTGCTTTTTTGGCTATACTTTCAATGATGACTATAGCATCATCTATAAAAATTCCTATACTTAAAGTAAGAGCTATAATGGTTAAGCGATTAATATCATAACCTAAAAGATTAATGAGAAAAAAACTAGAAATAATTGAAGTTGGTAAAACAATAAAAGCTAAAATAGTCGCACTGATATTTCTTAAAAATACATACACTATTAAAAGTGTCAAAATCACGCCAAAAACCATATCAAAAACAACCTGATTGATATGTTTTAAGATGTTTTGGCTTTTATCATAAACTATTTTAATTTCTATCTCATTGCCTGCTATTGCTTGCAGTGTTTTTAAAGAATTTTTTATATTTTCTATAACTTTTAAGGAGTTATAACCAGAAATTTTATTAAGCTCAAGTAATACCCCATCTTTTGTATCAAGCATTGCAAACTGCTTTTGATCTTCTAAGCCATAACTAATATTTGCTATATCTTTTAAAAATATTCCACTAAAAATGCGTATATTTTCTAGCTCTTTTAAATTTTGTGCTTCAAAATATCCTTTGATGGTGAAATTATCTTTTGAATTTTCAAACTCACCTAGATATTGTTTAAAATTATGGCTTTGGATGATTTTAGCTACATCAAGTGCATTAATATGATATTTTTGTAAGGCATTAGGCAGGAGTTTGATTTGAACTTGTGGTTTTAAAAAGGCTATATCATTGATCGTTCCAACTCCTGAAATTTTCTGTAAAAATGGTTTTATATCATTGTCAATCTTACGCATAAGTTTTAAATGATCTTTGGAGCTTAAAAATAATGATACAACAGATCCTGCATCAGGGGATATTTTTTCTAAGGTTGGCTTTGCTGGAAGATTAATAGTATTAAGTTTATCTCTAATATCATTTGCAGCTACTTCTAAATTTTTGCCTAATTCAAATTCAACAACAGAAATAGAAAAATTATTATAACTTGTAGAATTGATATTTTTTATCCCTTGTACATCTGAAATTGCATTTTCTATTTCTTTGGTTATTTTAGATTCTATGAATTTTAAATCTCCATTAGTGGTGGTGGTGATTTTAATCAAAGGAATATCTACTTTTGGATAAAGATTAATAGGCATACTAAAAATAGAAAAAGTACCAAAAATCACCAAAGCGATAAAAAACATCAAAACAGCAATAGGATTATTAATAGTAAAACGATACAAGATTAATCCTTGGTGATGATTTTTCCTTCTCCAAAAGAACCTGGAGTAAAGTTTAAGGCCTCAACTTCTGCATAAATTTTTCGTGTTTTTATGTCTATACTTGGATAAATAAGTGTGATTTTGCCTTGATATTCTTTTTCATTTGAGTCTATTTTATAAATAAAAATATCATTGATTTTTATCTTATCTTTAAATTTTTCATCAAAACTTAAAAGCAATTTTACTTTTGGATAAGAAAAAAAATCAAATAAAACATGAGAAATTCCCTTAGCTCCATCGCCTATGTCAATATATTTGTTAGAAATAATCCCATCATAAGGTGCTTTTAGGGTTTTTTTATCGATTAAGTCTTTATAGTGTTGTATATTTAAAAAGGCTTTTTGTTGCAAGCTTTGTGCTTTTTGAAACTCAAATAAAACATTTTCATAACTTTGCTTATCTATAACTTCTTGTACCTTTTTAAATTTTTCTAAAGAACTTTTAGCATGTTCTAGTGCAAGAGTGGCAAGTTTGTATTCATTTTGTGCCAATTTTAAGGCTATTTGCTCACTAGAATCTTCAAGTTTAAGTAAAACTTGATCTTTTTTTACCTTATCATTAACATTCACATAAATTGCTTTAACTATACCAGCACTTTGCAAGGATAATTTTGATTGATTTTGTGCAAGCACATCAAAACTAGCATAAATTTCTTCAGCTTTTAAAGTGAGTAGAGAAAATAAAATTAAAAATACTAATTTCATTCTAAAACCTTTGTTTTTATATCAATTCCAGCTGTAAAATAATACCTTGCTTTTGTAATTTCATATTCATTTTTAGCTAGTTCAAGTTGACTTTGACTTTTATATTTTAATTCTAATGCATTTAGGTATTCTACATATGAGCAAAGTCCTGCAATGTATTTTTTCTCAATGGCCTCAAAAGCTAAATTAGCTGCTTTGAAACTTGCATTTAATGCTTTTATTTTAACTTTAGAAATTTCAATTTCTTGTAAAAGATTATCTAGTTCTATATTTACTTTTCTTTTAGTTTTTTCAAGCTCTAATTGAGTGATTTTACTTGTATATTTTTGAGCTTCTAAGGCTTTTTGATTAGCACCAAAATCAAAAATTTTCCACTCAAAAGCTAAAATAAAACGATTGCTTTGTCCATGTTCTTTTAAAAAGCTTTCGCTTGTTGATTTTAGCTCATGCGGTAATTTAGGATTGTAGTTCATATCATAAAAACTAAAACTATTTTGTAAAAATATTTTTGGAAACAACTCAGCTCTAGCAGAGTCTATTTTTAAATTTTCTAAATTTAATTTTTCTTGCATAAGGGCTATTTCATAGCTTTTGTTTTTTTCTGCACTTGGTTCTTGTAAAATATTTTGAAAAGAAGGCGTAAAATGCGTTTTGCTAAGATTATAAATTTCATTTTTTAATTCATATAGTTTTAATTCATTTTGAGCCAATTCATAAGAGCTTAACTCAAATTTTGCTCTTATGCTCTCAAGCTCACTTTGGCTAGCAAGTCCAGCTTGGTAAAAATTTTCTAAGCGCTTGAGTTGATTTTGCAGAGTGATTTCTTTTTGTTTATCACTTGCTATAATACTTTCTAAACTAAGATAATTAAAATACAAAACACTAGCACTAAGCGCCATATAATTTGCCATGTTTTCTTTTTCAAGATGAGCAAGTTGTTTTAGACTTTGCATGCTAGCGATTTTTGCTTCTCTATTACCCCCATCAAAAAGTAAAAATTTAAGCGAAAGAGTACTCATTAGACTTTCTTGAGGTTCTATGATAAAGCGATCTTTGTTTGAGCCAAGATAAGAAACACCTAAATGTAAACTTGGCAAATAAGCATTTTGCACGCTTTCTTGTTCTAAAATACTTTTTGAAAATTGAAGTTGCTTTTGTAAGTAATTTTCATTGTTTAAACTTAAATCTATAAATTCTTTAAGATTATTAGCTAGTAAAAATAAAGGCAAGAAAAGTAAATATAAAATTTTCATTTTTAAACTTTTTATTTTATTATAGAAAATATAACTTAAAGTAATTATAAAGCAAGAAAATTTTTAAGTAGCTTTTTACCATTTTGACTTAGTATGGCTTCAGGATGAAATTGGATTCCATAAATGTCGTATTTTTTATGTTTTAAAGCCATGATGACATTATCTTCACTATGGGCTAAAATTTCACATTTTTTACCTATATGGCTAACATAAAGAGAGTGATATAAACAAATTTTAAAATTTTGCTTAAGATTTTTAAAAAGTGGATTTGGTTTAAATTTTATAGTTTTTACTTTACCATGAGTCGGATTTGGAAGTTTAGAAATTTTACCATCAAAAACATGTGCTATGCATTGGTGTCCTAGACAAATTCCAAGAATTTTTTTATCTTTTTTAAAATATTTTATAGCTTTTAAGCTTAGTTTTGATTCTTTTGGAGAATTTGGTCCAGGGGAGATTAAAAGATGGGTAAAATCATATTTTTTAAGCTTTTTTGGGTTTTTAAATTTATCGTTTTTGATGATTTTATAAGTAATATTTAATTCTTTTAAATAAAAGGCTATAGTGTAGGTAAAAGAATCATAATTATCTATAATCAAAACTCTCACAAAAACACCCTTTTTAAGCCTCTTAAAGAATTAATAGCATAAATTTCTTTAGCATTTAAAAGCGCATCTTTAGTGATATCTTTTTCTTTGATGAGCTTGTGTTTTAAGAGTGCTTGTCTATAAATGCCATTGAGGCAGTTTTTGGCATAAGGAGTAAAATACTCATCATTTAAATTTATGATAATATTAGTTCTTGAACCCTCACAAAGTATGCCTTGCTCATTAAAAAAAACTATGTCATAGCAAATATTTTCTTTCCATAGATGAGAATTTGCTTCATATAAACTACGCAGAGAAGTTTTATGGTGTGTTAAAAGATTTACTTTTACGATATCTTTACTTATGAGTAGTTTTTTGCTTGAATTTTCTTGTATATTGCTAAAATCAAACTCATAAAGGCCATTTTTGAAAAGTTTTAATTTAATAGCTTTTGAGCCTTTTTGAGTAAAATTACTTTTTGTAAAAAAATGATGATGATTGAAAACAAAATTATTAAAATTTTGTAAAGATTTAAAATGAGATTTTTTATCTTTACTCTCTAGTATATTTTTAAAATCATGTATTAATCTTTGGGTATCAAAGCCAAAAAATTTAGCTGAGTTTAAAATTCTTTGTAAATGTTCTTTGAAAAATAAAATAGAATGATTTTTGTAATACATTGTTTCAAACAAGTAAAAGTTAGGTTCTAAAATTTTGCTTTTTAGTTTTAATTCTTCAAATTCATCTTGTTTTTGTGAGTCCCACACAAGCCCACTTCCCACACCATATCTTAAAAAATCATCATTATTTTTTTTCTCTAAAGTGCGTATGGCTACGCTAAATTTTGCTTTGTTTTTATAGATTAAACCTATAGCTCCACAATAAACCCCGCGTTTTCTTTGCTCTAAATTTTCTATGAGTTTAATGGTTTCTATTTTGGGTGCGCCTGTGATAGATCCACATGGAAAAAGGGCTTTGAAAATTTTAAAATAATCATTTTTTTGCTTTAATTTTCCGCTTATTTTTGAAATGAGTTGGTGTAAGGTAGGATAGGTTTTAACCTTAAAAAGTTCGCATTTTAAAGAATGTTTTTTGATGAGTTTTGAAATATCATTGCGCAATAAATCAACTATCATTACATTTTCGCTAATGGTTTTTTCATCGCATTTTAAAAAGTTTTTTAGATTTTCATCTTCTTTTGGATCATTTGAGCGTTTGATTGTACCTTTCATGGGTTTTGTGATGATTTTTTTATTTTTGATTTTAAAAAAAAGCTCAGGTGAAAATGAAGCTAGTTCTAAAAATTCATTTTTCATATAAGCCTTATAAGGGGTATTTTGCTTAGGATAAAGGCTTAAAAAACTCTCATACACATTAAGATTTGATTGTAAATGTAATTCTTGAGTGAGATTAACTTGATAACTTTGACCTTTAGCTATAGCATCTTTAACTTTGTTAAAACTTTCAAAATACTTTTCTTGGTTTAAATTGGATGAAAAACTTGGATAAAAGTCTAAATTTTTTTCTTCACTTGTAAAGATTTTTCTTGTTTTAAAAGCAAAAAAATACAAAAAAGGTTCTTTGCTTTTATAATTTTTATCTTCTAGATATTTATAAAATTCATATTGGATATAACCTAAAAAATAATATTGACTTTTATATTTTTCTATGGTTTTAAAAGCTTTTTTGCTTTCTTTTTGAGTATAGGCTTTGAGGGTAAAGGCAAGATCATCATAAAGATATTTTCCAAATATAACAAATGCCATTGATATCCTTAGCTTAGAAAATATACCCAAATAGGTAAAGAAATAAAGGCAAAAACTATACCAAAAGCCACAGAACTAACCGCTAAATTCGTATCAAGTTTTGCTTTCATAATCATAGCTGCAACCATTGTCATAGTAGGCATAGCTGATTCAAGTAAAGCGATGATAGAGCTAGGATTTAATTTGAAATTTAAAAGCTTTAAAAGTACTAAAAAGATTAAAGGTGTGAGTATCATTTTGCCAAAAATGACTATTATAGTTGCTTTATAGGAAGTTTTTATACTTAAAAAGCCTAAATTTAAACCTATGGCAAAAAGCGCTATAGGTGTGGCACTAGCTCCAAGCATACGCAAAGGTTCAAAGATAAAATCAGGAAGTGTAGCAAACTTAAAACAAAGTCCTAAAATCAAAGCAACAAAAGGTGGAAAAGTAAAAACTTTTTTAAGATTTTGTAAAAAGCTTACCTTTTGCTCACTAGCTAAAGATATGATAAAGGGAGCAAGCAGTGCCACTGGCAAAGAAGTGGCAAGAGCATCATAAAGGATAATCTCTCCCAAAAAATGAGGATCTTGATAAATTCCACTAATAATAGGTATACCTACAAATAAAGTATTTCCAAAGCTAGAAAGTAAAAAAATACTTACAAGAGTGCTTTTGCTAAATTTAAAACAAAGAGCTAAAAATACACAACATAATGCTGAAAAAATAGCACAGCCCAACCCAAGCAATATAATAACAATCAAAGAAAAATCAAAATTTAAATGATAAGCACGCTCAAAAATCAAGCAAGGCAATGCAAAAATAATAGCAAAATCTAAAAAAGCACGCGCTTGTTTTTGTTTTAAAATTTTGATTTTTTTAGCAAAATATCCACCAAAAAGCAAACAAAATATACTAAATAAGGAAGAAAAAATATACATTTTATTCTGCTAAGTTAAAAAGCTTTTGACTAAATTTTGTATGAGTAAATTCCATCCATCTACAAGCACAAATATCAAAAGTTTAAAAGGCATAGAAATCATAACAGGAGGTAGCATCATCATACCCATAGCCATTAATACCGAGCTTACTACCATATCAATAACCAAAAATGGTAAGAAAAGTAAAAAGCCTATTTCAAAAGCAGTTTTAAGCTCGCTTATCATAAAGGCTGGCACTAAAACTGTTAAAGGCACATCATCTATGGTTTTTGGATTTTCTAAATTTCTAATCCTATAAAAAAGCGCTAAGTCTTTTTCCCTAGTGTTTTTTAGCATAAAATCTTTGAAAGGCTTAACACCTTTAGCAAAAGCTTCTTCATAACCTATTTGTTCAGCGATATAGGGTTTTATACCTTCATTGTATGATTTTGTAGCCACAGGCTCCATAATGAAAAAAGTTAAAATCAAAGCTAAGGTAACCAAAATAGTATTTGGTGGCATAGTTTGAGTGCCAAGAGCTGTTCTTAAAAAAGAAAACACTACAACAAGTCTTAAAAAAGAAGTCATTACAAAAACAATGGTAGGCGCAAGAGCTAGTATGGTTAAAACTATGACTATATTTAGGGTTGTTACGAGTTGTTGTGGGCTATTTGGAGCACTAAGGCTTAAATTTACAGTTGGTATAGTTGCTTCAGCGCCTAAAAGAGCCAAGCTTGATAAAAATAAAGCTAGTAAAACCCTCAAAATATTTCCTTGGTTAAAATTAAAAGCGTTATTTTAGCAATTTTACTCTTAAAAGAATAAAAATGATTTTATAAAAATAAGAATTTTTACTTTAGCTTGTTAAAATAAGCAATAATTTTTAAAACAAAGGTAAATTATGAAAATTTCTGTGCTTATTTTGGCTGCTGGACTTGGCACGCGTATGAAATCACAAAATCCAAAAGTACTTCAAAAAATTTGCTCAAAAGCAATGATTTTACATATTTTAAAACAAGCATATAAGATTAGTGATGATGTGTGTGTGGTGCTTTCTCATCAAAAAGAAAAGGTTGAACAAGTTGTTTTAGAGCATTTTCCAAATACACGTTTTTTAGAACAAGACTTGCAAAATTTTCCAGGTACTGCAGGAGCTTTAAGGGGTTATGAGAGTAAGCATGAAAAAGTATTGATTTTATGTGGCGATATGCCTTTAGTTAAAGCAGATGATTTAGAAAAAATAGCTTTAAATGAGAGTGATTTTAATGTGGCAGTTTTTGAGGCAAAAGATCCAAAAAGTTATGGAAGAATAGTATTAAAAGAAAATAAAATTCAAAAAATAGTAGAAACAAAAGATGCAAGCAAAGAAGAACTTGCTATAAATATTTGCAATAGTGGTGTTTATGCTATAAAAGCACAAATTTTAAAAGAAGTATTACCTTTGATAAAAAATGATAACAAAGCCAAAGAATATTATTTAACCGATGCGGTTTATTTAGCAAAAGAAAAGGGCTATGAAATCGATGCGGTGTTTGTGAATGAGCAAGATTTTATGGGGGTAAATGATAAAATTGAGCTTTGCCTAGCTCAAGATCTTATGCAAGAAGCGATTAAAAAAGAATGGATGAAGCAAGGCGTGATTTTTCACATGCCTGCGACGACTTTTATTTCAGATGAGGTTGAGTTTGTAGGTGAGTGTGAAGTATATGAAAATGTGCGTATAGAAGGAAAATCAAAAATCATTAATTCTATCATTAAAAGTTCAAGTGTGATTGAAGATAGTATAGTGGAAAATAGCGATGTAGGGCCTTTGGCGCATTTGCGTCCAAAATGTCAGCTTAAAAATACCCATATAGGAAATTTCGTAGAATGCAAAAATGCTTTATTAAATGGAGTTAAAGCAGGGCATTTGAGTTATTTGGGTGATTGTGAAATAGATGAGGGAACTAATATAGGTTGTGGTACTATCACTTGTAATTATGATGGGGTTAAAAAACATAAAACTAAAATAGGTAAAAATGTTTTTGTAGGTTCAGATACGCAATTTATCGCTCCGGTTGAGATAAAAGATGAGGTAATCATCGCAGCAGGAAGCACTGTGTGTAAGGATATAGAAAAAGGTTCTTTACATATTAATAGGGCAAAAGTGCAAATCATAGAAGATTTTTACTATAAAAAACTAGGTAAAAAATGAAAACAATCTTACTAGCAGTAAGTGGAAGCATAGCTTTTTATAAAGCTTATGAGCTTATTTCTTTATTAAAAAAAGAAGGTTTTAGGGTTAAAGTTTTGCTAAGCCAAGGAGTTTTAAAATTTGGTACTAAGCTTAGCTTTGAAGCTTTAGTAGATGAAATTTTATGTGAAGATAATGAAAGTTGGCAAAATACTAATAATCATATAGCCTTTAGCAAGACTTGTGATTGTGTGCTTTTTGCGCCTGCTAGTATAAACTCTATTAATAAATTAAACCATGGTATAGCGGATAATTTATTTATTCAAACTTTAATAGCAGTAGATAAAAATAAACCATTTTTAATCGCACCCGCTGCAAATACAAATATGTATTTACATTTTAGTACTCAAAATTCTTTAAAAAATTTAAAAGAACAAGGCTATATTATCATTGATCCTATAGTTAAAACTCTAGCTTGTAAAGATGAGGGTTTGGGGGCTTTGGCTGAGCTTGATAGCATTATAAATGCTTTAAAAAGAAGTCTAATGCAAGAAGATTTTTTTAAAGATAAAAGTTTTGTTATAAGCGGTGGCGGGACTAAAGAAAAAATTGATGATGTAAGATGTATTAGTAATTTTTCAAGTGGAAAAATGGCAAAAGCAATTGCTGATGCTTTGTATTTTTTAGGTGCTAAAGTAGTGTTAGTTAGCTCAGTAGAGTTTAAAACACCTTATAAATTAGAAAAATTTAAATCTTCTTTAGAATTAAAAGAAAAATTGCAAAAATACAAAGAATTTGATGCTTTAATTATGGCTGCTGCTGTGAGTGATTTTACTCTAAAAGCTTATAAGGGTAAGATTAAGAAAAATGAGCATTTAAACGGATTTGATTTAAAATTAAAGTTGAATGAAGACATCTTAAAAAATTTAGATTTTAAAGGCAAAAAAATAGGCTTTAAAATGGAATTTGATGAGCAAAATGCTTTAGAAAATGCTAAAAAATCTTTAGTTAGTAAAAATTTAGATATGGTGTGTTTAAATGTCTTAAATGAGCAAATGAACTTTGGAAGTGATGAAAATAGCATTTGTTTTATCACTAAAGATAGTATTTCTCAAAGTTCTAAACAAAGCAAAGAAAAACTTGGCTTTGTTTTAGCACAAGAATTAAGGAAACTTTGGTGAATATCATCAACTCAACTTTACCTGTAAGAATGCAAATTTTGGAAAAACGTGCATATAATCGCTATGTATTGCTTTTAAATACTAAAAAGCTTGAAACAAAAAGTATGATAGAGCTTGAAGTAGGGGAGGAATATTTAGCTGAAGTTTATGAAAATAAAGGCGTGATTTCTTTTAAAAATCTTTTGAAAAAGCCTAAAATTAGACTTTTTGAAGAAGGGGCTGAACTTATAGAAAAGCTTTTGCAAGAAGGTGATGAAAAAGCTTGGTATAAAAAATTCATTATCCAAAGACTTATGGAAAGCAAAAGTGCGTATGAATTTGAAATTTATAAGGAAATGTTTTTTGCATTTTTTGAAGGAATTTATCATATACCTTTTGTTTATGAGGGAAATAGGGCTTTGTTTGAAGCTAAGAAAAATGGAAATATTTTAGAAGTGTATTTGTATTTTGAAATTTTTGGTGCTTTAAAAATTATAATTGATAATGGTAAAATCATACGCATACAAACACCTTTTGCCAAAGTAGCGCATTTTTTAAATGAGTATTTTAAATTTGAAGTAGTTAATACGCTTAATCCTATGTTTGTTTTTAAAAGATTGATGGATATAAAGGGATAGAATGAATGAGTTAAAACATCTTGCTGTGGTAATGGATGGCAATAGAAGATGGGCTAGAAAAAATGGACTTTTAGAAAAAATTGGCTATAGTCAAGGTGCTAAAGTTGTTGAAAAAATCATAGAAGTATGTATAGATGAAAAAATTCAAAATTTAACCCTTTATGCTTTTAGTACAGAAAATTGGCAAAGACCAAAAGAAGAAGTGGAGTTTCTTTTTAAACTATTAAATAAATATCTTGATGAGTCTTTAAATAAATTTGTAGCCAATGAAGTGTGTTTTAAAGCCATAGGAAATTTAAGTCTTTTAGATGAATTAACCTTAAAAAAAATACAAAATTTTCAAGAACAAACTAAAAACTACACAAAATTATGCGTAAATTTAGCTATTTCTTACGGAGGTAAGGATGAAATAGTTAGAGCGGTTAAAAAGGTGATTGAAAAAAATCTTGAAATTAACGAAGCAAATATACAAGCAAATCTTGACTTAAGCGAGGATGTGGATTTGTTTTTAAGGGTAGGGAGTGCTAAAAGAATTTCAAATTTTTTATTATGGCAATCAAGTTATGCAGAAATTTATTTTAGTCAAACCTTATTTCCTGCACTTACTAAAAAAGAAATCGCAAATATTATTACTGAGTTTAAAAAACGCAAAAGAACTTTTGGTAAATGATATTTTTCTTTTTATTACTAGGGCTTTGTATGGGTTCTTTTGTCAATGTTTTGATTTTAAGAACGATTAATAAAGAAAGCATAATAAGTCCAAGATCAAAATGTCCTAAGTGTCTTAAAACTTTGAAATTTTATCATCTTTTTCCTTTGTTATCTTTTGTATTTTTAAAAGGCAAATGTGCTTTTTGTAAGGAAAGAATTTCTTTGATTTATCCTTTTAATGAATTTCTTTGTGCGTGTTTGTTTGTCTTTGCTTTTTATTTAATCGAAGATGTTTTTCAAATTTTAATTTTTGCTTGTATGCTAGCTATATTATTAGCACTTTCTTGGATGGATTATTATTTAAAAGCAGTGAGTGAGCTTTGGCTTTGGATTTTATTTATTTTAGCTTTTTGTTTTGATTTTTTACAAAATGGTTTAAATTTAGAGGATTTTCAAGATAGCTTTTTATTTCGAGTGTGTTTTGGGGCGGGGTTAATTTTCATACTAAAAAGTGTGATTAATTTTATTAAAAATTTTAAAAAAAGAGATGAAATTTTAGAAAGTTTAGGGGAAGGTGATGTTATAATAATAGCTTTGATTTTTGGAATTTTTGGCTATGAAAAAGGCTTTTTAATTTTATTTATTGCAAGTTTTTTAAGTCTTTTGTTGTTTATAAAAATAGCCAAGAAAGATTATCAAATGCCTATGATTCCTTTTTTATTTTGCGGAATTTTGATTAATCTAAGTGTAGAAAGTATATTATGAAACTAGTTTATAAGTATTTGCTTAATCAGTTTTTAAGCACAATGTTGTCTTTATTTTTTACTTTATTTATTATTGTTTCGATTATATTTTTTATACAACTTGCTAAAATTACTGCTTATATTGAAATTACTTTTTTTGAATTAATCAAATTATATATTTTTCTTTTACCAAAGATATTGATTTTTACTTTACCCATATCTTTTTTCATAGCTTTGACTTTGGCCTTTTATAGACTTTCTAGGGAAAATGAAAGCACGGTGTTGTTTGCTTTGAGTATAGCTCCAAGTATGATAGCAAGTTTTTTTGCAAAAATTGCAGCTTTAGTAAGTGCTTTTATGCTTGTGGTGGTTTTGGTTTTTATACCTATATCTTTTGAACTTTTTGATAATTTTGTAGATTATAAAAAAATTAGCGCTAAAGTAAGCATAAAAACAGGAGAATTTGGACAAAGATATGGGGAATGGCTTGTTTTTATTGATGCTAAAAATTCTGATGAAACTTATAAAAATATCATAATGTATCATCCAAAGAAAAACCCACAAGATAAAGAACAAGTGATTTTAGCCAAAGAAGGAAAGTTAGAAACCAATGATGGGGTTATTACTTTTAAGCTAGATGAAGGAAAAGCTTATGAGATTAAAGAAGAAGATTGGCATATTTCTAGTTTTAAAAATTTATTAATTAAAAGCAAGCTTTCTTCTAAAGAATTAAATACTCAAAGTTTTTATGGGTATTGGTCTGATGTAACAAGCAATAAAGAAAAAGCAAAAGAATTTGTTATTTATATTCTTATAGCTTTATTTCCTTTAGCCAGCGTGCTTTTTGCACTCTCTTTTGGTATAGTAACTTATCGTTATGAAAAAGGTTTTGCTTATTTTGGAATTTTTGTGATTATTTTTGCTTATTTTACGCTTTTGATTAGTTTTTATAATCCTCCTTTTGTAGCTATTGCTGTGATTTTTTCAAGCTTTTTAATTACTTCTTTGTTTTATTTTAAAGCAAAAATTGCAAGTAAGTATTAATGCTTTTAAAATTAACTTTTTCTTATGATGGTTCTAAATTTCAAGGTTCAGCTACCCAGCCACATAAGCTTAGTGTCCAAGATACCTTAGCGCAGGCCTTGTCACATTTGGGTATTTATGAAAAGCCTTTATTTGCTTCAAGAACTGATAAAGGTGTGCATGCATTTAATGCAGTCGCTTGTGTAAAAGCGGGAGAACATTTTAAAGATTTTGTATATTTAAAAAATAAAATCAATCATTTTGCGCACCCATTTATACATATAAAGCATATTCAAAGAATGCAAGAAAATTTCCAAGTGCGTTTTGATGTGCAAAAAAGAGCATATCGCTATATTATAAGTCATGAAAAATACAATCCTTTTTTAGCCTCTTATGTGTATTTTTATCCAAAAATAAATATTAAATTAGCCAATGAAATTGCATTTTTATTTGAAGGAGAGCATGATTTTAAACTCTTTCAAAAAGAAGGCTCTGATAATAAAACAAGCATAAGAAAAATGTATAAAACTAGAGTTTATACTTATAACAACTACACTGTGTTTTATTTTGAAGCAAATGGTTTTTTAAGATCACAAATTAGAATGATGATGGCAAGTATTTTAAAAGTATTAGAAGGAAAAATGAGCCAAAATGAGCTTTTAGAACAAATTAATGCTAAAAAAGCTCATTGTAGATTTTTAGCTCCTGCTAGTGGTTTATATTTGAGTAAGATTTCTTATTATAATAATGCATGATTTTTTTATGTATAAAAAATGAAAAAAGAATGATTAAAGTCCCCATACAAAAAGGTAGCAGCTCTACATCTACTCCAAAAATACTCATGTTGATAAAAATACTTATAGGTATAATGGCATTATTCATCAAGGCCAAAACTCCACTATCTACTTCAGTAGAGCCTTTATTCCATAAAAAATATCCAAGTCCTGAAGCAATAGTCCCAAGATAAATCAAAGCTATCCAAGAGCTTAAATTGGATGGTAAATTATTATAATCTCCAAAAAATAAAAATGCAGGTAAGGTTATACTGGTTGCGCCTAGATAAAAATAAGCAAAAGCTTCTTTTTGGCTTAAATTTGTATTTTTTTCTAATAAAATTTTATAAAAACTTTGTCCAGCTCCAAATACTAAATTAGCCCCTTGAATAAGTAAAAAGCCATATAAAAAATTAGAGTTAATATTATCAAATTTAACTACAAAAGCACCCATAATGCATATAAAAATACTTATAAAATATAAATATCTAATATTTTTTGAAAAAAGCCCATAAAAAAGCACAACGTAAAAAGGTGTAAAAATCGTAAAAAGCGCTACTTCGCTTACACTTAAATATAAAAAAGAATGATAATAAAATAAATTCATCACGCCAAGTTGCAAAGCTCCAATGCTTATGAGTTTTAATTTTAAATGCAAATTTATCTTAAAATTTAAAAAAGGTAAAAATACCAATAAAGATAAAAAAACTTTTGCAAATGCTGCAAAAAAACTATCCATTTCTAAGGTAATAAAATGTCCAATTAATGGAAAAGAAAAAGCCCAAATAAAACTTGCTAGTAATAAACTTGGCATTTTAAAGCACGCCTTCTAATTTAAGTAAAGCTTCTTTGATAAATAAACCACCATTATATCCACCTAAGTGATTTTTAGCTACCACTCTATGGCAAGGTATAAAAATTGCAAGTTTATTTTTAGAATTTGCATTACCTACTGCTCTAAAAGCTTTTGGATGATTGATAAAAGAAGCAATTTCTTGATAAGTTTTAGTTTGTCTATAAGGAATTTTTATCAAAGCTTTATATACCTTTTGTTCAAATTCGCTTCCCTGAAGAGCTAGGGGAGTGCTAAAAGCAAAAAGCTTTTTGTTAAAATAAAGGTCTAGTTCTTCTAAGGCTTGTTCTAAAACAAGGTGTTTATCTTTGGTAAAATCAGGCTTATATATAGCAAAATCAACATTAATAAGTTTATCTTTATCACTTTGTAAAAGAATATAAGCAAAACTAGCTTTATAAAAACTTTGATACATATTTTTCCTTATTTAAAAGCAAGCATTGTATGAATTTTAAATTAATTAATTGTTATTAAAGCAAAAATTTAGTTAAAATAGTGATTTAATTTATATTCAAGGAAAATATTTGAAGATTTTATTATTTAGTTTGATTATAAGTTTAAATGCTTTAGCTTTGGATTATAGTTGTGAGTATGTTAAGGAAAATAAGACTAATTTTTTTAAAGAATTTGAGCCAAAAAATACACAAGATTTTGCTCAAGTGGATTTAAAGTGTGCTTTTTCTTTAAAAAACCATCAAATCACAAAAAGATTATATGAGCTTGCTAATGAAATCAGAGGAAGTAATAGTGCTTGCATGGGTGGAGAATATTTTAGCGATTTGAGAAAATTTGATTTTAAATTATTAGAAATTGCACTTGATCCACAAGACTATCAAAAGACTTTACAAGATCCTATAATACTTGAAGAAAAATTTGCAAAATTAAAAGCGTATTTTAGATTTTGGGCTTATCAAAGCATTGGAAATTTTAAACTTTTCAAGGAATTTTGGAAAGAATATAATAATGCGATTAATCCTTTAACAAGATATTTTCAAAAGGAATTTAATTTAGATAAAGCAAGTGCAATTTATTTTGCTAGTAATGCTTTGAATGAATTTTTAAACTGGGCGGTTGGCGAGACTAAAATTTTTAAAGATATTTCAGATTTTGAAAAATTTGTAGCTAATAAAAATAACTCTTTAGAGCAGATTAAAGAGTATATTTATACTAAAAAAATTAGTAATTTAGAATTAAACAATGGTTTTAAATCAGCCTTGTTAAATAATAGAGAAAGTGAGATTATAAGAGAATTTATTAAATTAGGTGTAAAAATAAATGAAGGTTATGAATCTGCTTTATTTTTTGCACTAGATAATGCAGAAAATGTTAAGCTTTTGCTTGAAAATGAAGCGGTGGTTGATTATAAAAATTCTTTTGGAAAAACACCTTTGTTTTATGCTGTTGAATATAACAACTATAAAGTTGCCAAGCTTTTGCTTGAAAATGATGCAAATGTAAATCAAAAATACATTAATGATAATGAAAAACTTTCTATTGCCAGTATGGGAAGCAATACGCCATATTTTATCACCTTATGTGCGCTTGAGCATACTTCTAAAAATATCTTTATGCATGGGGCAAATTATGCTGATGTAAAAATGCTTAAGTTACTTATAGATTATAAAGCTAATTATAAAGAAATAGATGATTTAGGATTTAATGCTCTTGATTTTGCCATCATTGCAAAAAAAGAAGAAAATATTAAATTTCTAAAAAAACTTGGTTTAAAAGAAAATGAAAATTTGATGTTATATGAAGAGGCACAACCATGAAGATTGCTTTGATAACAGGGGTAAGTTCAGGTTTTGGATTAGAAAGTTTAAAAGCTTTGATAGAGCTTGATTATAAGGTTATAGCCATAGCAAGACGTAAAGAAAGATTAGAAAAACTACAAGAGCTTTATGGGGATAAAATTTATCCTATCGTGCTTGATGTTAGGGATAAACAAGCGGTTTTTACAGCAATTGAAAATTTACCTCAAGATTTACAAAATATTTCTTTACTTGTTAATAACGCAGGTCTTGCTTTGGGTTTAAATGAGTTTGATTCTTTGGATATTGAAGATATTGAAGCCATGGTAGACATTAATATCAAAGGCTTTTTATATATAGCAAGAGCTACTTTACCTTTGCTTAGAAAGGCAAAAAATGCTCATGTGATTAATCTTGGTTCAATTGCGGCAAATGTACCTTATTATGGAGGTAATGTTTATTGTGGAACTAAGGCTTTTGTGGCGCAATTTTCTAAAGCTTTAAGAACAGATTTGCGCGGAAGCAATATAAAGGTAACAAATATAGCTCCGGGGCTTTGTAAAACTGAATTTAGTGAAGTGAGATTTAAAGGTGATATTAAAAAAGCTGATGAGGTTTATGAAAATACTAAATATATTAAAGCTGAAGATGTAGCAAAAATTATTACTTTTATTATTAGCTTGCCTGAGCATATTAATATTAATGAAATTGAACTTATGCCTGTGACTCAAACATGGGCAGGAACTTTTAGCGAGAAAATATAAAAACTTAAGGAAAAATATGAAAATTTTTTATTTATTATTAGCTCCTTTATTGTTATTTGCTGATGCACAAGCAAATGCAGAACTTTTTGGAGTTTGGACGCTTTTACCACCGGTGATAGCTATTATTTTAGCTTTTATCACTAAAGATGTAGTGCTTTCGTTGTTTATTGGTGCATTAAGTGGTACTTTTATGCTAGGACTTATTGAAAATAGCATTTATCATGCTATTATTGCTTCTTTTACAGGCTTTATTTCTAAAGTGGTAAATGCCATGGCGAGTCCTGGTAATGCAGGAATTTTATTACAAGTTTTAACCATAGGTGGGGTTGTAGCTCTTATTACCAAAACAGGTGGTACTAAGGCTGTAGCTGTTTGGCTTTCTACTAAAGCTAAACAGGCAAAAAGCTCACAATTTGCTACTTGGTGTATGGGGATTTTTATTTTCTTTGATGATTATGCTAATTCATTAATCGTAGGTCCTATCATGCGTCCGGTAACAGATAAATTTAGAGTAAGCCGTGAAAAACTTGCTTTTATTATGGATGCAACTGCAGCACCAATTACCGGTCTTGCTATCATTTCTACTTGGATAGGACTTGAAATTTCTTTAATTCGTAGCGGATATGATTTAATCGATAATGCAACTTTTGCGCATTTAGGTATAGTAAAAGAAGAAATCAATGCTTTTGAGATCTTTGTACAAACCTTACCTTATAGATTTTATAATCTTTTTATGTTGATTTTTGTTGTTTTAACTATTTATACAGGTAGGGAATTTGGGCCTATGCTAAAAGCTGAGCTTAGAGCTAGAGCGGGTAAATTTTCTCATGGTCATGAGCAAATTGATAATATAGAAGATAAGGTTTTAGAGCCAAAAGAGCATGTGAAATTACAAGCTTCTAATGCTATTATACCTTTAGCTGTTTTGATTGTATTTTCATTTATAGGTTTTTATTTTAGTGGTTATAATGCTCTAGATGATGCGAGTATTAAAGCACAAATTGATGCAGCACCGCTTAGTTTATTTGCTTTTAGAGAAACTTTTGGCGCAGCTGATGCTTCGGTTGTATTATTTCAAGCAGCACTTTTAGCTACCATAGTAGCTATTATTTTGGGAATGTATAGAAAAATATTTACTTTAAAAGAAGCTATTGCGGTTTGGACTCATGGTTGGAGAACTATGATTATGACTGTGATTATTTTACTTTGCGCATGGTCATTAGCTTCTGTGATTAAGGATTTAGGAACTTCTAAATATTTAATTGATTTATTTTCAGATAAAACGCCTATTTACTTGCTTCCTACGGCAATTTTTATTTTTGCTTCTATTATTTCTTTTTCAACAGGAACTAGTTATGGAACTATGGGTATTTTAATGCCTTTAGCTATTCCTTTAGCTATGGCTGTTGGTGTTCATAATGAATTAAGCGGAGCAGAGTTGCACCAATATATGATTATTAATATTTCAGGGGTTTTAACAGGAGCTATTTTTGGAGATCATTGCTCGCCAATTTCTGATACAACTATACTTTCATCTATGGGAAGTAAGTGTGATCTTTTAGCTCATGTTAGCACGCAAATGCCTTATGCTTTGAGTGTTTGTGCTATTAGTATACTTTGTGGTTATTTACCAGTAGCACTAGGACTTAATGTATGGCTAGGGCTTGTTTTTGGAATCTTAGCTATGATAGCTTTACTTTTTGTAGTTGGCAAAAAGGTAGATGCATAGATGCATTTTGAAGAAAAAATTGCTTTAAATAAAGCATTGTTTTCTTCTTTATATGATAAAGAAATTCAGTGCTTTAAATCACCTTTAAAAGCTTATAGAACTAGGGCAGAATTTTCTATATATCATCATGAAAATGGGGAAATTTCTTATGCAATGTTTGAAAATAAGAAAAAAAATCCTATTGAAAAATTTGATATAGCAGATGAAAAAATTCAAGACTGTATGCCTATTTTATTAAATAATCTAAATGAAAATTTAAAACATAAGCTTTTTGGAGTAGAGTTTTTAGCTACAAAATTAGATTTAAGTATTACTTTGCTTTTTCATAAAAATATAGAGTTAATTGTACAAGATTTACAAGAATTAGCAGAAAAATTAAATCTCAAACTCATAGCAAGAAGCAGGGGTAAAAAACTTGTATTTAATGGAGAAAATTTAAGACAAGCTTTAAAAATCAATACAAATGAATTTTTATATGAGTTTAATAATGATTGTTTTATCCAGCCTAATACTTTTATCAATGAAAAGATGATTGAATGGGTTGTATCTTGCATTGGAAGTGATTTTAAACAAGATTTATTAGAGCTTTATTGTGGTTATGGAAATTTTACCATAGCTTTAGCAAGAAATTTTAACAAAGTTTTGGCAACTGAAATTTCTAAAAAAAATATCGAATTTGCTTTAAAAAATTGTGTTTTAAATTCTATTGAAAATATAACTTTTACAAGACTTTCTAGTGAAGAGTTGAGTCAAGCTTTGAAAAAAGAAAGAGAATTTAACCGTTTAAAAAACATAGATTTAGATAGCTTTAAAATATCTCATGTCTTGGTTGATCCTCCAAGAGCAGGGCTTGATCTAAGCGTGATTGAACTTATTAAAAATTATGAAAATATCATTTATATTTCGTGTAATCCTATCACTTTAAAAGAAAATCTTGAAATCTTGTGTCAAAGTCATGAAATTTTAAATTTAGCCTTTTTTGATCAATTTGCTAATACTCCTCATCTTGAATGTGGGGTGCATTTAAAAATAAAAGCTTAGTATAAGTTAGAATTTATACAAGCTTTGTTATTATAAAAATAGTTGATTTAATCAATTAATTTTTATAAAGGATTTCTTATTTTATTTCAAAAAATTACTTATACAAATAGAAAAATACTCTATAAAGTCAATGAAATTTTAAAACCCTTTGGACTAAAATCAAGTGATTGGAGGGTTTTTGTATATTTAAATCAGCATGGTTGTAGCACTTTAGCTCCAATATGTGAGTTTTATCAGATGGATAAAGCTATACTTTCTAGAGTTGTTTCTAAATTAGCAAAACTTGAATATATAGAGTTTTTAAAAGCAGATGATAAAAGAGAAAAAATCATTACTTTAAGCACTAAAGGTAAGGAAATTTTTTTAGATGCAAATGCTTATATAAGAAAATATGAAAGAAATATTTTAGATATCTTAGATGTAAAAGATCAAGAAAGACTTTTAAAATTACTTGATTATATCAATGAGAAAATTTAAAAGGTTTTTTCATGGGATTAAGTAAAAAATATAATTTATTTAATATAAATTTTTTCTGTATTTTTGGGATAAATTTTGCTATTTGTCTTGTTTTTTATATGAGTACTATTTCTAGTACAGATTATGTTTTAGGTGTTTTAAACCTTCAAACTAGCACAGCAGGTCTTATTATGGGAGCTTTTGTTATAGGCGCTTTGCTATCTAGACTTTATTTTGGTTCTATAATTGATGATGTTAATATAAAAAAGGTTATAGTGTTTTCGCTTTTGTTTTATCTTTTTATTAATTTGCTATATTTGAAATTTTATAATGTATATTTTTTGATTTTGATACGCTTTTTAGCAGGGGTTTGTTATGGAATTTGTTCTTGTGCTTGTGGGGCAGCTATTGCTAGGATAATACCTAGCAATAAAAGAGGAGTTGGTATAGGATATTATGCTACAAGCGTTGTTTTAACTTCAGCCTTAGGGCCTTTTTTGGCTATAAAACTTGACTCTATCAATCAATTTTGGCTTAGTTTTTTAATAGCTTGTTTGAGTATTGTCTTTGCATTGGTTTTGTCTATTTTTTTAAAAGTAAGAAGATTTAAAAAATATCATCATATAAAAAGAAAATTTAGTATTTATAATTATTTTGAAAAATCAGTTTTAAATTTAGCCTTGGTAACCTTTTTGCTTGCATGCCCTTTTGGCGCTATTATAGCTTATATGAGTGCTTATACCCAAAGTTTAAATTTAGCTTTTGCTGGATCTATGTTTTTTGTGATATATGCTGGATTTTCTATGATTTTTAGACCACTTGCTGGTAAAGTGTTTGATAAATATGGTGCTAATATTGTGATGATTTTTTCTTTTTTGAGTTTTATAGTATGTTTGCTTTTACTTGCTTTTGCATTAAATTTTTATATGATTATTTTAGCTGGAGTTTTTTGTGCGTTAGGTTATGCTAATGCTACTTCAAGCGCTCAAGCTTTAGCTATAAAACTTGCACCTAAAGAAAAAATGGGCTTGGCTAATTCTACATTTTTTATAGCCTTAGATTTTGGTATAGGAGTAAGTCCTTATTTGCTAGGCATTATAGAGCCAAGTATAGGTTTTGCTAATGTTTATGCTTTTTGTGCTTTATTAGTTGTAATGGCTTTGATTTTGTATTGTTTGTTGATTATAAAAAAAGCTTCTTATTAATTTGATTTTAGATACAATGCTTTAAAAAGGAAAAAGCATTGTGTGATAGTTATAAAATACTAAGTACTATGAAAAATATAGCCATTATAGGACTTAGCCCTAATCAAGATAAACCTTCTCATTTTGTAAGCAAATATTTACAAGATTTAGGTTATAAAATTTATCCCATCTACCCTAAAGAAGATTTTATTTTAAATGAAAGAGTTTATAGAAACTTAAAAGAAATCCCTTTTGAAGTTGATACGGTTGTAATGTTTAGAAAAGCAAGTTTTGCAAATGAAATTTTTGAGGATCTTTTGAGTAAAAAGATTAAAAATTTTTGGATGCAACTTGGCATTATCAATGAAGAAATAATACAAAAATGCAAAAAATATGGTATAAATTGCGTTCAAGATCGTTGTATTAAAATAGAACTACAAAAAGGATAATATCATGGTTGAATTAAATAAAATTTATCAAGCAAAACAAAAAATCGCAGATTTTGTATTAAAAACCCCTTTTGTGCACTCTTCTTTTTTGAGTGAGTTTTTAGAAACTGATGTTTTTTTAAAATGTGAAAATTTGCAAAAAACAGGTGCTTATAAAATCAGAGGAGCTTATAATACAATAGCTAATTTAACTAAAGAACAAAAGCAAGCAGGTGTAATAGCTGCAAGTGCAGGAAATCATGCACAAGGAGTAGCAATTAGTGCTAAAAAATTTGGCATAGAAGCTGTGATTGTTATGCCTGAAGCTACGCCTTTATTAAAAGTAAGTGCGACTAAAAATTTAGGTGCAAAAGTGATTTTAAAAGGAGATAATTTTGATGAGGCTTATGCTTATGCACTAAATTATGCTAGAGAGCATCATTTAAATTTTATTCATCCTTTTGAGAATGAAAGTATTATAGCAGGGCAGGGTACTTTAATGCTTGAAATGCTTGATGAAATAAGTGATTTAGATATGATTTTGGCTCCAGTTGGTGGGGGAGGTTTGATTAGTGGTGTAGCAAGTGCTGCTAAGCAAATTAATCCTGCTATAAAAGTTATCGGAGTGAGTGCTAAGGGAGCTCCTGCGATGTATGAGAGTTTTAAAAGTAAAAAAATGATTAATTCAAAAGCTGTTAGAACTATAGCTGATGGTATAGCAGTGCGTGATGTGAATAAAATTAATTTTGATATTATTCTTGAATGTGTTGATGATTTTATTCAAGTTGATGATGAAGAAATAGCTAATGCGGTATTGTATTTACTTGAAAAACACAAAATAACAGTTGAAGGAGCAGGAGCATCAGCAGTAGCTGCACTTTTGCATAAAAAAATAGATTTAAAAAATCATAAGAAAATCGGTGTGGTTTTAAGTGGTGGAAATATTGATGTACAAATGTTAAATATTATTATAGAAAAAGGCTTATTTAAAGCTTTTAGAAAAATGCTTATTAATGTTACTTTAGTTGATAAACCAGGGGCTTTAAGTGCTTTAAGTGATGCAATTAAGGAAGCTCAGGCTAATATAGTTAAAATTGACTATGATAGATTTTCAACCAAGCTTGAATATGGTGATGCAATGATTTCAATTACCTTAGAAACTAAAGGAAAAGAGCATCAAGAATTAGTTAGAAAGATACTTTATGATAAAGGTTTTAATTTTAATGAAATTTTATGATATATTAAATATAATATTTTTTAAATAAAACCAAAAAAGAGTAAAAATGTCACAAGAGAAAATTTTAGAACCAGATACGCTAATAACTTCTAAAACAGATTTAAAAGGAGATATCATTTATGCTAATGATGATTTTTTAAAATACGCTGGTTATAAAATGAATGAAATTTTGTATAAACCACACAATATTGTGCGTCATCCTGATATGCCAAAAACGGTTTTTAAATGTTTGTGGGATTATATACAAGATGGAAAAGAAATTTTTGCCTTTGTAAAAAATAGAACCAAACAAAATGATTATTATTGGGTTTTTACTAATGTTACAGCTTCATTTGATAATCAAGGAAATATTATAAATTATTATTCGGTAAGAAGAAAACCTAAAAGAGAGGCCATACCGGTTATAGAGAAAGTTTATAAGGTTTTAATAGAAGCTGAAAAAACTGGAGGTATAAAAGCTGGAGTGAATGAACTTATGAAGATAGTTAATTCTTATGGTATGAGTTATAATCAGCTAATTTTAGAGCTTCAAAAATAATTTTATAAAAATATTTAAAAAATATTTTTTAAAAAAAAGGTATAATAAGTCTGATTAATTTAAATTTAAGGAAATTATCTATGTCTTTGGAAAAAGTTCTAACTTCAGATGTTTTAATAACATCAAAAACTAATTTAAAAGGTGAAATTATTTATGCCAATGAGGATTTTTTAAAATACTCTGATTATAAAATTGAAGAAATTTTATATAAACCTCATAGTATTATGCGTCATCCTGATATGCCAAGAACTGTCTTTAAATATTTATGGGATAATATTCAAATAAAAAGAGAAGTTTTTGCTTTTGTAAAAAATAAAACAAAATTTAATGATTATTATTGGGTTTTTGCAAATGTAACTGCTTCTTGTGATTCTAATGAAAATATTTTAAATTATTATTCAGTAAGAAGAAAACCTAAAGCAGAGGCTGTTAAAACAATAGAAGAAATTTATAAAGTTCTTATAAGAAAAGAAAAGGAAGGCGGTATAAAAGCAGGACTTGAAGAACTAAATGCTGTAGTAAAATCTTATGGGATGGGCTACAATGAATTAATAATGCAAATTCAAAAATAAAAGGATGTTGATGAAAAATATTGTATTAATTGGTATTGGTCTGGGTATTTTATCTTGTGCAAATTCTATATATTTTATGGATTTTATTTCTTTTGGATTTTCTTTAGCTTTGCTTTTGTTATTTGCTTTTGCTTTTGTTGTGTTAAAAAAAGAAGATCAATTTAGTGATAAAATCTTAGATCTTAGCAGAGAATTAAAAAATGGTAATTTTGATTCAAGAATTGTATACATTAAATGTAGCAATAAAAAACTTAAAGAAATTGCAGATAATCTTAATAATACTATAGATGGTTTAGAAGCTTATTTGAGAGAAATTAATACTTCTATTGCTTGTTCTCAAAAGGGTGAGTATTTTAGAAGAGCTATTCCTGAGGGTTTAAAAGGAATTTTTGTTCATAATATTAACTTTATCAATAAAGCTTTAGATGATATAGAAAAAACAGGAAAATCTGTTTTTAAAAATGCTTTATCAAGAGAATTGATGGATTTGAGTTTAAATAGTCAAAATAAAAATTTAAACGACTTATCTTCTGCTTTAAATGGTATTATTAAGTTGATGAGGGAAGTTTTTGGTGATATTAAAATAATATCAGATACTGCTCAAAAGAATGGTTTAGAAGTGGGCAATTTGCAAGATTCGATTTCTTCTATGATGCAAGTGGCCGATGAGAGTAAAAAAGCTGTTGATACTTTTGCATCTAATGCTCAGAGTATTAATGCAATTGTAGAAGTTATTAGAGATATAGCAGATCAAACTAATCTTCTTGCGCTAAATGCGGCTATTGAGGCTGCTCGTGCGGGTGAACATGGAAGGGGTTTTGCTGTGGTTGCAGATGAAGTAAGACAACTTGCTGAAAAAACACAAAAAGCAACTGGCGAGATTACCTTGGCAATTCAAGTAATGAATCAAGAAATTGGCTCAATACAAGAAAGTAGTGAAAAGGTATTTGATATTGCAAATTCTTCTAATAGTAAAATCGCTGATTTTAGCGAAGCATTTAGAGAATTAGAGGATAAAAGCTCTCATTTAGGAAAAGAATTTGTTAATTTTGCTTCTGATTTGACTTTATCGGCTATGAAAATAGATCATATTTTATATAAATCAGATGTTTATCTAACTCTTAATGGTTCTCAGCAAAATCTACAAAATCTTGATCCAATCTCTAGTCTATGTAAAGATGAAGATGCAAAAAGTATTTTCTGTCCTTTAATCTCTCAAAATGAAATGGATTCTAAGAGCGAAAAAATACAACACTCTGCAAATAAAGCTATAGAAATAGCTAAAAAAGAAAATATTTCAAAAGAAGATTATGATTCAATTATTAGTGATATAAGAGAGTTAGAAAAAGATAGTAAATTAATTATGGACAAACTAGAAGCTTAATAAGCTTCTAGTTTTTTACACAAGAGCTATTTTTAATACTTCATTTAAAGTTTTTACCCCAATTATCTTCATGTTTTTTATTACTTCCTCTGGGATATCTTTTAAATCTCTTTCGTAGTTTTTATGTGGAATAATAGCCGTTTTAATATCAGCTTTATAAGCAGCAATTAATTTTTCTTTTAAACCACCTATTGGTAAAACATTACCCATTAAGTCAATCTCTCCTGTCATTGCAACATCAGATCTTATTTTTTTGTCACTAAAAATAGAGGCAATAGCTGTAGTGATTGTTATACCTGCACTTGGCCCATCTTTTGGTGTTGCACCATCTGGAACATGAATATGAAGATTGTATTGATTGTAAATGCTTTCGTCTTTTTTATAAAAAAGATTTTTTGGTGTTTTGATTTGTTCTTCATCAATTAAATTTTTTATAAGACTTTGAGCAATTTTTGCTGATTCTTTCATCACATCACCCAAACTTCCTGTAAGAGTTAACTCGCCTTTGCCTTTGATTTTAATAGCTTCTATTTTTAAAACATCTCCACCCACTGCAGTCCATGCAAGTCCATTTACTTGACCGATTTTATTTTCTTTTTCATGTTTTTCTATTTCAAAGACTTTTTTGTTTAAAAAATCTTTTAAATTTTTAGTATTAATATGAATGTTTTTAATATTTTCTTCCAAAAGAAGTTTTTTAACACATTTTCTACAAACTTCAGCAATCTTTCTTCTTAAATTTCTTACACCTGATTCTCTGGTATATTCACTGACTATTAATTCTATAGCTTCATCATCAAAACTAATTTCTTTTTCTTTTAGTCCATGTTTTTTTATTTCATCAGGTATGAGATAGTTTTTAGCTATTTGGAATTTTTCTTGAGGAGTGTAAGAGCTAAGCTCTATAAATTCCATTCTATCTTTTAAAGCAGGTGGGATTAAACTTACATCATTTGCAGTAGCTATGAAAATAATTTTACTTAAATCAATGTTGAAATTTAGGTAATAATCTCTAAATTTAGTATTTTGTTCAGGATCTAAGATTTCAAGTAAAACTGCACTTGGATCTCCTCTATGATTGCGACTTAGTTTATCAATCTCATCAAGCACTATTACAGGATTACTTTGTTTAGCTTCTATAAGTCCTTGTATAATGCGTCCTGGCATAGCTCCTATATAGGTTCTTCTATGCCCTCTTAATTCATTTACATCTTCTAAACCGCCTAAAGCTATGCGTACTAATTCCCTTTTTAGTGCTTTTGCAACTGAATTTGCTAAAGAAGTCTTACCAACACCTGGAGGTCCAACTAAACACAAGATAACTTTAGCACCATCTCTATCTTTAATTTTACGTTTTTCTAAAAGTTCTTTAACTGCAAAATATTCTTCAATACGTTCTTTTGGTTTTTCTAATGCATAATGATCGCTATTAAGCTGTAAAGACACATCTTTTAGATTAAGCTTTTTCTTTGAAGAGTGTTCAAAAGGTATGTCTAAAACCGTTTCTATGTAAGTTTGCACCATAGAGGCTTCTGAGTTATCTTGATGAATTCTTTCGTATTTTTGAATTTGTTTTTTGATTTCTTTATAAGCTTCTTCATACATAAAAGCTTTTTTCTTTTCTAATTTTTTATTATATTCTTCTACTTCACTTTCTTTTTGTATGTCACTTCCAAGCTCTCTTTGAATTTGCTTGAGCTGTTCTTTTAGGAAATATTCTTTATTGACTTTATCTATTTTAGAATGAACTTTGTTTTTGATTTCTTTTTGAATTTTATTTGCTTCAATTTCTTTAGCTAAATAATCAATTAAATTTAAAAGCTTTGTTTCCAAATTTGTTTCGATGAAAAACTCATATGCTTGTTGTTTTTTGATTTTGATAGAATTTAGTATCAAATCGCAAATTCTACTAGGTTCAACATCTTCTTCTATGGTTCTTAAAAGATCAGGCGGAAAATAGTGGCTCACAGTAGATAAAGCTTTGGCTTTTTCTCTTACTACTTCAATAATAGCTTCTTTTTTTGTATTGCATAATGGTTCTTGGTGGATTAAGTCAACTAGAGCAAGCAAGGGGTCATCTGAGATCTTCTCAAGAATCTTAGCTTTAGCATAGCCTTGAAATAAAATTTTAATTCTACCATCAGGCAACGGGACCTTTCTCATTATAGTCCCTATTACCCCACAATCATAAATTTCATCAAAACCACGTCCACCTTCAATCTTAGATGGTGCTACAAAAATCATGCTTTCATTTTGTAAAGCAGTATCTAAGGCTTTGATATTTTGCATATCATTTAAAAAAATTGGTGTTATCATAAAAGGGTATAAAAAAAGCTCATCTTCCACAAGAACAGGAAGTTTTGTTGGATAGTTTTGAGTGTTTTCTAATTTCATTACATTATACCTTCTTCAAATATTTTTCTATACCATGGAAGTTCTGGTTTAATCATATCGATTTTATTAAAATCGGAATTTTCTATTTTTTGCTTATAAATCTCATAGCTTTGCTCTCTATTTTTTTTATGATATAACTCTGCTATGCTGGTATCAAGATAAAAAACCGCAAGATTAAATTTAGTAAGCATGGTGTCAATTAAATCATTATATTGCACATTAGGATAGCTTTGATTGTATTCTTTGATTTCTTCTATTGTTTTTAACATTAGTGCTTGATTGCGATTTGGAACAGCAAAAGAGTCAAATTTGGCTTTGATTTTTAAATATCTTATATAAGCTACATTTTGTGAATCACCAAATTTATTTAAATATTCATCAAGATAAAAATTTGCCATTTCATACTCTTCTTCACTAATGTGAGTTTGAGCCAATATAAGCAAAGTCTGTTCTAATAATGGATCAGCTATATGTTCAGCTGCCATTGAAGTATAATGTTTATCAGCTGCTTCAAGATTTTTTTCTTGTAAATCTTTTATAATTTGTTGATACCATTCCATCGAACTTAGATTATACAAATCTTCGGCTTTTTTTGAGCTGCATGCACCTAAAAATAAACCTGCAATAATAAGCGAAAAAATAAAAAGTTTTTTCATGATGCTACCTTATAAATTTATATAGTTTATAATTATAGTGTTTTTATGTTTATGAAAATGTTAATTTTTGAATTAAAATTATAATCAAAAAGTTTTAATTAGCATAATTTAAAAAGTTGGAACTAAAATTGCTTTATGAGTTGTAATTTCTTAGTCAATAGATTTTAGGAGGCAAAATGAACTTAGAGGTTAAATGTCCTATTTTGGGGTTTGAAGATACCAAAAATATGAACTTTTATAAAATAGATGAGGTTTTTTATAGACTTAAAAGCCTTGATGGTAAAGATTTTTCTTTTGTGATGATTGATCCTTATATGATCCGTCCTGATTATGATTTTGAAGTACCTGATTATTATCAAGAATTATTAGCTTTAAATGAACAAACTAATTTTGGTGTGTTTGTTATTGTCGCTATTAATGAGCCATTAGAAGAATCTACGGTTAATTTTTTAGCACCTGTTGTGATGAATTATGATAATAATTCTTTAGTACAAGTGATTTTAGATACAAGCAAATATCCTAATTATTTTCAATCTGAAAAGATTTCAGCTTTTATTAAACAAGCAAAATAATGTCTGAAATTTATATTTTAGGAAATGGCGCTATGGCAAGTGCTATAGCTAAAGGTTTAAAAGATACTTATAAAGTAGTTATTGTTGCTAGGGATTTAAAAAAAGCTAGTAGCTTAAATTTAGAAGTTTTATCTTATGAAGAATTTGATTTAGAAGATAAAAATGTTATTTTAGCATTTAAACCTTATGCTTTAGAAGAAGTAGCTGTTAAATTAAAAGGCAAGGCAAGATGGCTTATTTCAGTTTTAGCAAATACTACTTTTGAGCAACTTCATTGTGTTAATGCGCAAAATTATATAAAAATCATGCCAAATACAGCAGCTGAATTTAAAGCCTCAGCGACTGCGTATTTGATGGAAAATGATTTATATAAAGATGAAATTTTATCTTTGTTAAATACTTTTGGTAAAGCCATAAGTTTGCAAAATGAAAAAGAATTTGATGTGGCTATGGTTTTAAGTGGATGCGCTCCTGCGTTTTTGGCTTTGGTGGCAGAAAGTTTAGCAAATGCAGGTGTTAAAAATGGTTTAAAAAATGAGCTTAGTTATGAGCTTGCTCGTGCAAGTTTTGAAAGCTTTAGCGCTTTGTTTAATCATGCTCATCCTGCTATTATCAAAGAAAAAATTTGTTCTCCAGCAGGAGTAACTATAAAAGGAATTGAAGCTTTGGAAAAAAGAGCTTTGCGCGGTACTTTTTTTGAAGCTTTTAATGCAAGTTTAAACAAATGAAGCAAGCTTTTAGTCTCCTAGAGCTTGCTTTTTGTATTGTAATCTTATCTTTTGTTTTTGGATCTTATTATCTTATATTTGCAAATAAATCTTTAAATGTTATATGGCAAAATCAAATCCTTTTTAATGAAGAAAAAGAATTATTTATACAAAATCCTTCATATAAAGCAAAAGAAGTAAATATAAATACTTATAACTTTTTAGAATACACTAGCGATGAGTTTAAACTCAAATCTTTAAAAATAAAAGATTTATCCTATAAAGAAGCTTTTATAGATGAAAAAAGCTTTTAGTTTATTAGAGCTTGCACTAAGCCTTGTTATCTTGGGTGTATTAATTGTTATCTTAAGCAATCCGGCCATACATCTTTATAATCATAGTCACAAAATTAAAAATTCCAACACAGTATTTTTAAATTTAAACCAAACATTGCTTAGTATGGAAAAAATTTATCATTCTTGTTTAAAAGTGACATTAACAAGTAGTTCTTTTGAGTGTTATATGAGTGCAAATGATGATATTTTTTACGATTTGTCATTAAAAAAATTAAACTTTAGTGGCATTATTTTAGAAAACAATGAAAGTTTTTTTAGTCCAAAAAGCAATTTGCATTTTATAGAAAATGGAAGTTCTAAAGGAATTTTAAGTAATTACAAAGATATGCATAGTGAAAAAAAGTTAAAAATATATGCTAATGATTATATGTATTTTTATGATATACAAAATTCAAAAATTTATAAAGCACTAGTTAGTGATAGAGAAAAAATCCATTTTATTAATGAGAAATTTAGTGGATTTTATACTATTTTATATGCTTATGTTAGAGTATATTTAGAAAATGAAAATATTTATATACAAATAGATGATTTAAATCATCACAAACGATCTTTTTTGCTAGCTCAAAATATTTCAAAACTTATTTTCAAGCAAGATGATAAGACGCTAAAAGTTCTAATATGCGATAAAAGTCAAGATGAATGTTTATCTAAGTGGATGTTTTTATGAGAAAATCGTTTGCTATGATTTATACAATATCTTTTATTTTATTTATCTCTTTTGTTATGGTATTTGTTATAAAAATTTCTTCATATTCTCCAAGAATTATGAAAGATTTAACTCTTTATACTCAAGGGAAGATTTTGCTTTATGATGCAAAAGAGCTTTCTAAATATTTTTTATATCAAGCCTATTTAGAGGGTAAAGAATGTTTAAATGAATATAATTTTGAATATAATAATATAAAAATACGAATTGATTATGCTTATCCTTTAGGTGAGTGTAAAGAATATAAATTGATAGAAAATGATGCTAATGCAAAAAGCATTATAGCTGTAAATATTAGTGTGTTACTAAATGGTAATAAAGCGGTAAATGAAGAAGTGTTTTTACAAAAAAGTTTTTTTGTTTATTCTAAATTAGATTGAATGTAAGTTTGAACTCCAATAGCTATCATTTTTACTCCCATAGCCATAATAAAAACTAAAGCAATACGTGAAAAAACATAAAGCACAAGTTTTCCTATGACTTTTTCAATAGTAGCTGAAAAGTGAAATAAAACAAAAATAAAAGCAAAAGTAAGCAATACAGAAGCTATAGCTATAGCTAAATTTTGATCTTCTGAAATAACCACTATAGTAGAAAGTGTTCCAGGACCTACTAGCATAGGAAATGCCATTGGTACTATACTTTTTTTCAATAATTCTTTATGACTTAATCCTTGATAATGTTGAAATTGAGAACTTGATGGAGTAAAAAGTAAGTTTTTGGTGCTCATAATGATTAAAATCAAACCACCCGCAACTCGTAAATCATTAATATCTATTTTAAATAAATATTTCATGATAAATGGTCCAGAAAGTAAAAAAACTAAAACAATACAAAATGCAGTATAAATGATATTTCTAAAAAGTTTTTTTCTTGTATCAGCATCTAAGCCCTCAGTCATTGCAAGAAATTGAGGAAGATTTCCAAAAGGATTCAAAACTGCTATAATAGCAACAGAAGCAAGTAAAATTATATAAATTTCAGATTCTATATCTGAAAACATAAAACAACCTTTTATTTTCCCAAGCTTAAAAGCTTGGGTTTGATTTAATAATTATAGCCCTTCAAAAGGATTAGTAACAACTTCTTTTCTATCTACGATATAAGGGATAAGTGCTACATGTCTTGCACGTTTAATAGCAACTTCAACCATTTCTTGGTGTTTTTTGCTAGTACCTGTTAAACGGCGTGGCATGATTTTAAATCTTTCTGATAAAGCATGTTTTAACAATGCTGTATCTTTATAGTCGATGAAATCAACTTTAGCTTCTGTATATTTGCAATATTTACGTGAATATTTTCTTTTTTCTGCCATGATTTTTTCCTTTAAAATGGTAATTCTGTATCATCATCATATTTATCAATATCAATTTCCTTCATAGGGGTTTCTTTTTGAGGATTTTGATAGGTATTAGATGGGTTTGTTCTAGTTTGTACTTGAGCATAAGGATCAAAACTTTGTTGTTGGTTAAAATTCTGATTATAGCCATAATTTTGATTGTCAAAATTGTTTTGTTGGTTATTTTGTACAGTTGAACCTAACATTTCTAAATTCTCAACTTGAATACTGTGTTTTGATCTATTTTGTCCATTTTGATCGCTCCACTGCTCAAATCTCAAACGACCTTCAATTAAAACTTTACTACCTTTGTTAAGGTATTGATTAGCAATTTCTGCTGTTCTACCAAAAAAACTAATGTCGATAAAGCAGGTTTCTTCTCTTTTTTCTCCTGTATTTGTACTAAATCTTCTTGTTACAGCTATAGCAGAAGAGCCTATTGCACTACCTGATGGAGCATAGCGCATCTCTATATCCCTTGTAAGATTACCTACTAAAACGACTTTATTAAACATTAATTAGCCTTCTGTATTTTCACTAGCTTTGATTTCTTTTTTATTTTGTTTGATACCTTTGCTTAGTTTTTCCCAAGCTGCAATTTCTTTTTTATTTTCATATTTTACGATTAAAAATCTAATTACTTCTTCAGTGATTCTTAATACCCTTTCAAGCTCTGCTATTAAATTTGTAGGAGCTTTGAAATAAATCACAAAATAAGTTCCTCTTTCGTATTTTTTAATTTTATACGCAAGTTTTCTTGTTCCCATTGGAACTACGCTTTCAATTTCTGCGCCATTTTTTGTAAGGACTTCTTTTACGAATTCCAACTTAGCACTTACTTCTTCTTCTGTAAGTGTCGGTTTTAATATGAATAAAACTTCATAATGTCTCATTTAATTTCTCCTTATGGATATAAAGCCTAAAATTTTTAGGCAAGGATTTTGCATAAAATGCAAATTTTATTTTACCATAAGTTTTCTTAATTTAACTTTTTAATATGGAGCTAAGTTGTAAAAGTGTTGCGATTAAAAACTCTTTTTTTTCTATTTTAGAATTCTTTTTTAATTCATATTCGCAATTACAAAGTGTTAAAAAGATATGTTTATATTGTGATATTTTGATCACAAGAGCTTGTTTTTGAAGATTTTGTGCCACAGAAATAGGCGGGGCATAGCCTAAAATTTCTTTTAAGTCTAAATTTCCATAAATTTTAACATGTAATGCAATTTTAAAAAGTCTAGAAAAATTTGCATATAAGGCGTTAATCAGTGCTATTTCATTATAATTTTCTAAAATATTTTCAAGTTCATTTCTTAAATCTTGTTTTTGCATTAATTTATCAAAAAAACTTTCAAAGCTAATAGTACTTAAGCTATAACAATGCTCTTGAATAATTTTTTCATCGATATTTAAACCACTAAATTTATTTAACTCATTAGCTGCTAAATATAAATTCTCATTAAAATTATAAAAAAGAGCATAGAGGGCATTTTGAGTGATGTTAATATTTAATTCTTTAGCTTTTAAAGCTAGCAACTCCATACCTTCTTTAGCTGAATTTACCTTATAAAATCTACAAAAATTATTAGCAAAAATTTTCTCTGCTTCGCTTTGTTTGGAGCTTTCATCATAAATTTCAAGTAAAAAATAATTATCTTGCGAATTTTGACAAAGCTGTAAAAGTTGTTTGAGTTCTTTGCTTGGGATTTTCTTTTGAGTTTTGATTTCTAGCAGTTTTCTCTCGCTAAATAAAGAAGCACTAGATAAATAATCATGGGCTTGCTTAAAATCATATTCTTCAAAATAAAATCTTAAACTCTCATCAAAAGAGTATTTGTCTTTAATAAATTTAGCATAAAGCTCTATTTGGAAATTATCCGCTCCATAAAGTAAGAAAAAATTAGGAAAACTATTGCTATTAAGTAAGCTTTGGAGTTGATTTTTATACATTTTGGTTTCTTTCTAAACTAAAATGCTTGGTGATTTTGCCAAAAATTTTGGCACTAACAATATCCACTTCAGTGATTTCTACTTCTACATTTTCTAATAAATTTGCCCTTGAACCTATGATGGTAATCAAAGCTCCTTTAATTTCATCATTTAATTTTACTTGCAATGAACTTTGATTTTCTACTACCAAAGCTTTAAATCTTTTTCCTATATTTTCCTTTGCCCATCTTGCAAATTTTCTATCCATAAAATGCCAAGCAACTTTATCCGCCTCTCTTTCTAGTAAGCTTAATTCCTCACAAGTACTTTGTATGTTTAAAAGCAAATAATTAAACATTTTTTCATCATTGTTGATTTTGGCTTTTAAAAGTCTATGTAAAATAAGATCAGAATACCTTCTAATAGGACTTGTAAAATGGGTATATTTATCAAAACCTAAGCCAAAATGTCCAGCATTTTCACTAGAATATTCTGCCTTTTTTTGTGCTTTGATGATGAGCTTATCTACTTCTTCTCTTATATTTAGCTCATTTGCTAAGACTTGAATGTCTTTAAATAATTCTATGACATTATTTTTAGGATTAATATCTATACTAAGTGTTGAAAGATCAGCTAGCAATTGATCTATTTTTTTATAATCAGGACTTAAGTGATTTCTAAAAACTCCTATATCAATGAGTTTTGCTGCAGCTTTATTGGCTAAAAGCATACAATCTTCGATTAAATTATGCGAGGCCGTGTCATTTTCAAGGCGTGTTTTTATGAGTTTATTATTTTCATCTAAAGTCATTCTTAGCTCTTGGGTTTTAAACTCACAAGCATTTTTTAATCGTTTTTTGCGTAAATTTTGAGTGATTTTAAAAACTTCATAAAGCCAATTGATTGCACCTAAATCTTCTTGCGTTTGTAAATACTCATCAACTTCATCGTAATTAAAACGGCGTTTTGAGTTAATAATAGCCTCAAAAAGCTCTTCTTTAATCACTTCATTATTTTGATCTAAGCTTATTTTAAAACAAAATGCCAACCTATCTTCATTAGGTTTTAGTGAGCAAATATTTTCACTCAAAGCTCTTGGCAACATAGGTATAGCAATATGAGGAAAATAAATCGAAAAACCCCTTGATCTTGCTTCTTTATCAATGGCGCTATAAGCATGCACATAAGCGCTTACATCAGCTATGGCTACATAAATGGCATGTTCATTTTTATCATAATAAATTGCATCATCAAAATCTTTTGCATCAATTGGATCAATGGTGCAAAAATTTAAATTTCTAAGATCTTTTCTTGATGGATACATACTTGCATCAACTTTATCTCCATAAGCTTTTGCTTCATTTTCACATAAATTATCAAAAATTGCATTTTTATTAAAAAGTGCTAAGGAAATTTTTTCATCCACAAAATCATCATCAATATGCCCTATCACTTCAGTGATATTGTTATCATGATTTTCTATTTTTAAAATAGTTCCTAAAGGCAGAGCTTTTAAGGATTTTTGAGAGGCTTTTAAGGCACATGTAAGTCCTGTTTGAATATTTACTCCAAGAACTGCTTCGCCGTATTTTTTAGTCATAACCAAAGAAGTTTCGTGGGCTCTTTTAAGTATTAAAATAACTTTAGCACTTGGTCGCTTTTTTTTAAGAGGGAGTAATTTTACCACAACTATATCAGCATAATTTGCTCCTTTTAAATTTTTATTTTCTATGAGCAAATCACGCTTAAAAGCAGGATCAAAACTTTCTAAAAATCCCGTTCCATTAACAGAAATATCAATTTTACCAAAAGTAAAGCCATCTTTTAAATAGTATTTGTTTTTATAAAATTTAATGATATCACAAGTTAATAATTCTCTAATGATTTGCTTATTTTTATTGGTAATTTCATTAGCATTTAGACCATAACTTAGTTGATTAAATAATTCTTTCATAAGACTCTTTATAGTAATTTTTCAAAACTTAAATTTTATCATAAAAGGATTAAATTTATATTTTTTAGTTATAATCTTTGCTTTAATTTTAATTTTAGGAGTGCATAATGGCTGTATCAATTTATTATGATAAAGATTGTGATATTAATTTAATAAAATCAAAAAAAGTAGCTATTATAGGTTTTGGCTCTCAAGGTCATGCTCATGCTATGAATTTAAGAGATAGTGGTGTAGATGTTATCATAGGCTTAAAAGAGGGTGGGCAAAGTTGGGCAAAAGCTCAAAAAGCAAATTTTATAGTAAAAAGTGTAAAAGAAGCTACTAAAGAAGCAGATTTGATTATGATTTTAGCTCCTGATGAAATTCAAAATGAAATTTTTAATGAGGAAATTAAACCTGAGTTAAAAGCAGGTAAAACTTTAGCATTTGCACATGGATTTAATATCCATTATGGACAAATTGTTGCTCCAAAAGGTATAGATGTGATTATGATAGCTCCTAAAGCTCCAGGTCATACTGTAAGGCATGAATTTAGTATAGGTGGGGGTACTCCTTGTTTAATTGCTATCCACCAAGATGAGAGTAAAAATGCTAAAAATTTAGCTTTAAGTTATGCTAGTGCTATAGGCGGTGGCAGAACAGGTATTATAGAAACAACTTTTAAAGCTGAAACTGAAACAGATTTATTTGGTGAGCAAGCAGTACTTTGTGGAGGACTTAGTGCTTTAATTCAAGCTGGTTTTGAAACCTTAGTTGAAGCAGGGTATGAGCCTGAAATGGCGTATTTTGAATGCTTACATGAAATGAAATTAATTGTGGATTTGATTTATCAAGGTGGTATTGCTGATATGAGATATTCTGTTTCTAATACTGCTGAATATGGAGATTATATCACAGGGCCTAAGATTATTACCAAAGAAACTAAAGAGGCTATGAAAGGTGTTTTAAAAGACATACAAAATGGAAGTTTTGCTAAAGATTTTATCTTAGAAAGAAGAGCAAATTTTGCAAGAATGCACGCAGAGCGTAAATTAATGAATGATTCTTTGATAGAAAAAACAGGACGCGAACTTCGTGCTATGATGCCTTGGATTAGTGCTAAAAAATTAGTTGATAAAGATAAAAACTAACTTGAAAACTATAAATAAAAAATACAAAGTGCTTCTAGCACTTTGTTTGGTTGTGTTTGGAATTTTTCTTTTTGCATTTGGAGCTTTGTTTTTAAAAAAAGAAGAAAATAAAGTTTTAGATTTCAATCAAACCATAATTCAAAAAGAACCATTACTACCCACAAAAGAGCAAGAAAATAATTTTAGTTTTAATGATATAAATTTGACTTTAGAAAATGAAAAATTAGAATTTTTAGATAAAAATATTAGTGAAATTTTAAATTTAAACCCTGTAAATACAGAGTTAAATCAAACTAAAGAGGATAATCAAACTTTAATTTTAAAAGTAATAGATCAAAATGCAAGCAAAGAATCAATCAATAAAGAGCAAAATATATCAGATAAAAACGAGGATAATAAAACCCAAATTCTAGTACAAAAAAATACCAAGCCTCGTCTAGCAATTATTATAGATGATATGGCAAGTCACACTCATGTAGATATGCTTAAAAAAACAAATTTAAAATTAATCCCATCTTTTTTTCCACCTGATAAACGCCATCCTTATACAGCTGAGTTTGCAAAGGATTTTGACTTTTTTATGGTGCATTTGCCTCTTGCTGCTATAAAATATGACAAGGCGGAATTAAACACTTTACACCCTAGTGATGATATGCAAAAAATAAGCAAGCGCGTAGCTTTTGTAAAAGAGCAATTTCCAAAAGTAAAATTTATTAACAACCACACAGGAAGTTTATTTACTGCAAATAAGCAGGCTATGGAAAAATTATTTAGCGCCTTTAAGCAAAATGATTTTATTTTTGTAGATTCAAGAACCATAGGAAATTCTAAAGCTAAAAATTTAGTAAGTCATTTTGAACAACCTTATATAGCTAGAGATGTTTTTTTGGATAATGAAGATGATATAGCATATATTAAAAACCAACTCAAACAAGCAGTAGAAGAGGCAAAAAAGAAAGGTTTTGCTATCGCTATTGGTCATCCAAGAGAAAAGACTTTTAAGGCCTTGGTGCAAAGTAAAGATTTGTTAAATTCAGTTGAGCTTGTGTATTTAAATGAAATTTATTGAGAATATTGAAGATTTTAAAAATCTTTTAAATCCGCCTTCAAAGATTTATTATAAAGGCAATTTAGAGCTTTTAAATGCTAGAAAAGTGGCTATTATAGGTTCTAGAAAAATGAGTGTTTATACTAAAAATTGTCTTGTTGAATTAGTGACTTTATTAAAAAAAGCTAAGGTTTGTGTAGTAAGTGGCGGGGCTTTAGGGGTGGATATCCAAGCAGCTAAAATAGCCTATCCACAAACCATAGCTATATTTGCTAATGGGCTTGATGAGATTTATCCAAAAGCAAACACAAATGAAATTTTAAATATTTATGATAATGCTTTGGCTTTAAGCGAAAATGAAGGAAATTATAAGGCAAAGCCTTATGATTTTTTATTAAGAAATAGACTTGTTATTGCTTTAAGTGAGGTTGTTGTAATAGCTCAAGCTGATTTAAAAAGTGGTTCTATGCAAAGTGCAAGACTTGCTTTAGGTATGAATAAACCTATATATGTATTACCTCATAGGAAAAATGAAAGCGAAGGAACAAATTTGCTTTTAGCAACAAAAAAGGCAAATTTAATTCATGATTTTGATGAATTTGTAAAAATGTTTGGAGAGTTTCATCAAGAGCAAAGCGAAGATGATTTATTAAGTTTTTTAAAACATGAAGATGATTTAGAAAAAGTTTTAAAAAAATTTGGTGATAGAGTTTATGAATATGAACTTGAGGGTTTGGTAGAAATATCTGGAGTGAAAATAAGAGCTTGCTTATGAAAACTTTAGCATTAGATATAGGCTTAAAGCGTATTGGTGTTGCTTTGTGTATTAATAAAAGTATAGCTATGCCACTTGAAGCTATTATTAGAAAAAATCGCAATCAAGCAGCAAATGAGGTAAAAAAGTACATCAAAGAGTATGATGTAAATACTTTGGTGGTAGGAGTTCCTTTAGGTGGATCTAGTGAAGATGAAATGCGAAAAAGGGTAGAACATTTCATATCTTTACTTGATTTTGACAAAGAAGTTTTTTTTGTCGATGAGAGTTTTAGTTCTAAAAATGCACAAGAACTTGGCATGGTGAATTTAAAGAAAAAAGATGGCAAACTTGATTCTTTAGCTGCGTATTTGTTTTTAAAGGATTTTTATGGCCTTGCTTGATTTAAATACAGCTTTAGATGAAATTTATACAAAAGAGCAAAAAGAACAAATCCTTCAAAGTTTTAATCAAGAAAAATATATTAATATTTTTAGAAATTCCTTGCTTATTGATAATGATGAATTAGAAGAAATTTTAAATAATGAAAATATAGAATTTGAAAAAATTGATCTGAATTGTTATAAAATTCCAAGTATCTTCAAAAGCAAACTAAGCTCAATGAAAGCTTTTAATGAGGGTAAGTTTTATATACAAAATTACTCTTCGTACTTGTGTGCTAAAACTTTGGGTGTTAAAGCTGGTGAGAGTGTATTGGATATGTGTGCAGCTCCTGGTGGAAAAAGCTTAAATTTAGCTAATTTCATGCAAAATGAGGGTTATTTAGCAAGTTGTGAATTATCTAAAACACGTTTTTTTACCTTAAAAAAAACTATGGAAAATTATCAAGTTAAAATTGTAAAATGCTTCTTAAAAGATGCACGTACTATAGGTAAAGCTTGTCCTTTGAAATTTGATAAAATTTTACTTGATGCACCTTGCTCAACTTTTGCAAAAATGGGTTTTGAAATCCAAAAAAACACAAAAGAAATTAAGCAAATTGCAAATTTGCAAAAAAAGCTTTTGCATTCAGCATTGTTAGCTTTAAAACATGGTGGAGAATTAGTATATAGCACTTGTACATTTTTAAGAGAAGAAAATGAAGCGGTTTTAGAAAATGCATTAAGAAATGAAAATTTTAAATTAGAATTGCTTGATTTTAATTTGGTTAATGTTGATTTTATATGTGCAAAGAGTGATGAATTTGATTTATCATTTGCTAAAAGAGTTTTACCAGATGACTATGCAGATGGGTTTTTTATAGCAAAAGTGAAAAAATATTAAAAATCAATAAAATTAAATGTGAAAAATGTTTTTTAGTTTAAAACTTAAAGTGCTATTTTTAGGTGCTTAGAAGGTAAATTCACACTGTGAAACTCTTGTGAATAAAACGATGAAATTTTGAAAACTTAAATTAAAGTAGTAGTAAATAAACGTAATAAAAAATATATAAAGATAAATAAGCACGAAGCTTATTTATCTCTTAAGTTTAATTCGCTAATTAATTTAGAATAAGCTTGATAATCTTTTCTTTTTAGATAAGATAAAAGTCTTTTTCTTTGACCAACAAGCTTTAAAAGACCTAAGCGAGAAGAAAAATCTTTTTTGTAGATTTTTAAATGTTCTGTTAAATCTGAAATTCTTGCACTTAAAAGTGCGATTTGAACTTCTGGAGAACCTGTATCTCCTTCTTTTCTAGCAAATTTTGCAACTATTTCTGCTTTTTTAGCCGAATCTAAAGCCATAATAGACCTCCTGAGCGGTATTAAAATAAAAAGTGTAATTATAACTAAAAAACCAAAAAGAATGCTGAAATTTAAAAAATATGAAATTTAATATTTATCGATACTTATTTTTGATATAATAAAAATTTTTATTAATAACCAATAATATATTTTATTTATAACTTGAAAGGAACAAATGTTATTTACCAAAGCTAGCGAATATGCTTTATTATCTTTAATTCATATAGCAAAATCCCAAGAACCACAAGATGTAGATACTATGTCAAATGTCTTAGATATACCTAAAAGTTTTTTAGCAAAAATTTTACAAGCTCTTGCTAAAGATGCACTTTTGAAGTCTTACAAGGGAGCTAAGGGTGGTTTTGCGCTTATTAAGCAGCCAAGTGAATACACTTTAAAAGAAATTATCAATAGCGTAGAGAAAAAATCTATTAATGTTTTTGAATGTAGTAATGGAATTTGTCCTTCTCAAAAAGAGGATAATTGCAAAATTATGCCAGTTTTAGTGAAACTTCAAAATAAGATAGATGATTTTTTAGTTTCTATTACCTTAGAGGATATTATTCAAAATAATGGCTAAAAGAGATATTTTTAGCTTAGTGTTGCCTTGGGTTGCTCCACTTGTTGCGCCTATTTTAAAGGCAAAAAGTTTAACTATAGTAGCCGTAATTATTGCAATTTTAGCAATTATTATAGTGCCTTTACCAAGTATAGTTTTAGACTTTTTTCTTGCTTTAAGTATTGCCATTTCGGTTTTAATTATTTTAATTTCTTTGTATATACCAAAGCCTACGGATTTAACAACTTTTCCAACGTTGATTTTGATCATCACACTTTTTAGACTTTCACTTAATATTGCTACAACGCGTATGATTTTGAGTGAGGGTCATCAAGGTCCAGCAGCTGTTAGTGATATAGTGGCAAGTTTTGGTGAATTTGTTGTTGGTGGCAATTATGTTATAGGTATGGTTGTTTTTTGTATTTTGGTTTTGATTAATTTTATGGTTGTAACCAAAGGTAGTACAAGGGTTTCTGAGGTTCAAGCAAGATTTACCCTTGATGCAATGCCAGGTAAGCAGATGGCTATTGATGCGGATTTAAATGCAGGTTTGATTGATGAAAAAACTGCACGCGCAAGACGCCAAGAAATTATAGCCGAAGCAAATTTTTATGGAGCAATGGATGGTTCTTCTAAATTTATAAAAGGGGACGCTGTTGCTGGGATTATTATCACCATTGTAAATTTAATTGGCGGGTTTATGATAGGTTATTTTCAGCATGATATGGAGCTTGGAGAATGTGCTTCAACTTATACTATATTAACAATAGGTGATGGACTTGTTTCTCAAATTCCTGGGCTTATCACTTCAACAGCAACTGCAATTATCATCACGCGTGCTAGTAAAGATGAGGATAATTTTGCTGAAGGTTCTATTAATCAGCTTTTAGGAGAATACAAAACACTATTAATTGTAGGTTTTGTTTTATTTATTTTTGCTTTAGTGCCTGGTTTACCACATTTTTCTTTGGGTTTTATGGCTTTGGTGTTTTTGGGTCTTGGTTATATGATAAAACAAGTGCAAGAAGGTAAAATTCAAATCAATACAATTTCGGCTAAAAAATCCCAAGAAGCTGATGAGCAAGAGCAAGCTAAACCTCAAAAACGCAGTGAGGAAGAAATTTTAAAAGAAGAAGAAAACAAAATCACAGATATTTTAAAATTAGAAATTTTAGAATTAGAATTAGGCTATGGACTTATTAAATTAGCAGAAAGTGAATTAACAGAGCGTATTAGATCAACAAGACGCAATATAGCTCAAAGTTTAGGCTTTTTGATGCCAAAAATTAGAATTAGAGATAATTTACAATTAAAGCCTAATGAATATACTTTCAAGCTCAAAGGTGTGGGTATAGCTAGTGCTGAAATTTATCCTGATAAATATCTGGCTATGGATAGTGGTTTTATAACTGAACCTATCGAAGGTATAGCTACTAAAGAACCTGCTTTTAATTCTGATGCTTTATGGATTGAATCATCTTTAAAAGATGAGGCAACGCTAAATGGTTATATTGTAATTGATCCAGCAAGTGTGATTTCAACCCATATGAGTGAGCTTATAAAAGCCAATGCTTCAGAACTTTTAACTAAACAAGAGGTTCAAAATTTATTAGATAAAATCAAAAATGATTATCCTATCGTAGTAGATGATTGTTTAAGAGTTGCTAGTATAGGTTTAATCCAAAAAGTTTTAAAAGCTTTACTTAAAGAGCATATTCCTATTAAAGATATGCTTACAATTTTAGAATCAATTAGTGATATAGCTGAAGTAAGTAAGAGTTTGGATATGATTATTGAGCATGTAAGAGCTTCTTTAGCAAGAGCAATTACAAATTTATATGTGGATGAAAAAGGGCAAATTAGCTTTTATATTTTTGATGCTGCTGCTGCTGCAAAATTAATGGAGCATGTGCAGTTTAAAGATGGTTCGTATCATTTAATGATAAATGTAGCTCAAACTGGTGCTTTAGTAGAAGCTTTAAAAGCTGAACTTGCAAGTGTAGCAAATACAAGAATTAAACCTTTCTTGCTTTGTGTTGAGCCACAACTTAGAAAATTTATTGCTGATATTTGTTCTAATTTTGGTATTAATATTACGGTTTTGAGTTTTGCTGAGATTGCAGAAAATACCAAATTTGAAACAGAAGGTATCATAAAAGTTGATAATTTATAAAGGAAAAATATGAAAATTTATCATCTTTCACATACAGATTTAGACGGCTATGCTTGTCAGTATGTGCTAGATTTTTATTTTAAGAATTGTTATTTTTATAATTCTAATTATGGTAAAGAGATTAATGAAAATTTTAATGTGATTTTTAAAAATATAGAGGAAGATTTAAAGCAAAATCCTAATGAAGAATTTGTGATTTTAATCACGGATTTAAATTTAACTTTAAGCCAATGTGAAGATTTTCAAAAAGCTATAGAATGCAAAAAAATCAAACTTTTACTTTTAGATCATCATCAAAGTGGCTTAGAATGTATGCAAAAATATCCTTGGTATTTTTTAGATGATAAAAGATGTGCTACTAAGATTGTTTATGATTTTTTTAGTAAATGTTATGGCGAAAATAAAGCTTTGTCAGAATTTGTAGATGTGGTAAATGCAGTAGATATTTGGTTGAGTGAAGATGAGAATTTTGAACTTGGAAAAGTATTGCTTGGTATGGTTTCTGGAGCAAAAGAAATCAATAGAGTAATGTTTGCACAAGAAAATATTAAATATCTTTTTTATCTTTTTGATGTTTGTAGAAAATACATTCATCAAAAAAATGCTCATATTAATTTAGATGATGATTTGCATGGCTTAAAAAAATCTTTTTTTAAAAAAGAAAATGATGACACCTTAAGCAATTTAATTTCCAAATTTGTGGTAGAAAGACTAAGTGTAAATAAAGAAAAATTTAGTGTATTTTATAAAGGAAGTAAAGGTTTATTAACTTCAAATATAGGCAATACTTCTGTAATTGGAAATGATTTTTTAATGCAAAATCCTGATTTTGATTTTTTCGTTGATCTTAGTTCAAGAAAAACCTTAAGTTTTAGAGCAAATAATAAAATCGATGTGAGTTTGATGGCTAAAAGCTTGGTCAATGGGGGAGGGCATAAAAATGCTAGTGGTGGATTGTTCGCTGCGTATAAAGATAGCTCTAACTATGATTTTATAAAAGCACAATTTGTGGATTTAATTAAAAGCAAAGAATTAAAGGAAAATAATGAAAACAAATCATGATTTTAAAGAAGAAATAGAAAATTTACAATATGAATTAAGCATAGTTTTAGAGGTAATGCTCTTGTTTGCTGGGGTAAAAAGAGCAAAATTAGAAAAAGCAATTGAGGCTTATATTGATTGCATTGATGAGGTTTGTCAAAATACTCAAAAAGAAGGAGTTGATGAGATCTTAGAAGTAGTAGAGTACTTAAAAAATCATCATAAAGATTTATTTGAATGAAAATTTTATTATTGCTTTTTGCGGGAATTTTTTCTTATGCAAATATCTATGAAGATTTAAGCGATTTTGCTTACAATAAACAAAACACGCTAAATTTAAGCTCAAGTCAAGCTTTATTTTTAGAATACAAACAAAACAAACAAGCTTGCGTAGATATAGTGCTTGCTAAAAATAAGGCTTTCGTGGTTAAAATTTATCCATTGTGTGAAAATTTAAACGAAAAAAGTCTAAATGAATACTTAAATACGCAATTTATAAGTTTATACACTAAAGATTTGTCAAAACTAAGAAAAGAAATTGTTGATATTAAAAACATAATGCGTGATTTTATGATTTATTATACCTTGCATCAATCTTTTGCAAATGAAATTAAGAAAATGAGTAAAAATGATAAACTACAAGCGTATGAACTAGATGAGAAAAAAGGTGGAAAAATTCTTTACAAGGTTAATAATCAAGCTTGTGTAATTTTTGATTTATATTTAGATGAAAATTTGCAAGCTAGTATGCAAATAAGCGGAATGGAAAATTTAGATAAAACTTGTATGGAGTTAATCTCATCTCCTGATTTTAAAGACTTATCTTTCACAAAAGAGGGTATGAAAAAATATAAATTAAAAAACTAATCTAAAAAATCTTAAATAATATAATTTTAAAATTCTACTTAAAGCCATTTTTTTTCTTTCTATATTAGAAAACACATAAGCTTCTAGATCTTGCTTTTCTCTTAAAGTAAGATTTTTCATTATTATAAACCTTTTAAAAAATATTGCTAGACGCAATTATATTATCTTTTCTTTTAAAAAAACTGAAAAAGAAATTTTTATATATTATATATAAATAACTAAATAAACTTTAGTTATATAGACTAAATAATTTTAAATATTTTTATTTAAAAATAACTTGACATTATTATACTAAAGTTGTATAATTATCTTGTCACTTAAAAACATTGAGTGCTAAAATAAAAAACTAAGGTTTTATAGTGAAGTCTTATAGTAAAAAAGATTTAATTTTAAAAACTATCATTGAGACCTATTTAGATGGTAATAATCCTGTGGGTTCTAATGAGTTAAATCATAAAGTTAGCATACCTGCTTCTACTATAAGAGTTTATTTTAAAAAATTAAGTGATGAGGGTGTATTAACACAACTTCACATTAGCAGTGGTCGCATACCAACTTTTACTGCTATGAAGGCTTATTGGTATGAGCAACTTTGCGAAGATGAGATTGTGATTAACGATCTTGCTTTGCTAGAGTTTTTGCTTGATAAGTTTGAAATTTATACCTTAGTCTATGGTGGTGATGAGCTTATTTTGCAAGATATTACTAAGGTTAATGATAAATTTATCATACTTGATTTTGGACAAAATGAGTTGGTTTTAAGATTTAGTCAAGATAGTTTAATTTTCTTACAAAGACTTATAGGACTTGATCTAAAAAGTATTGAAAATTTAGCTTTTAGAGTTGAGTTTAAAGAGTTGTTAGAAAAAATTGCTATGTTAAAAGATGCTATGGTTTATTATAGATATAATGAGAGTAAAGCTTATCAAATTTATCAAAATGATGAATTTGCTAAGCTTTTATCTCCTCAAATTGGATTTTATTTTAACGATAAATTGCAATTTGAACCTTTATTTGAAGAGGGTTTTATGGGATTAAAGCTTAAGAGTACATTTTTAGGTAAAGAATCTAATGTGGTTTTTGCCGGTAGTGTGTATTCTGATTTTAAAACAATGTTAAATATTATAAAGGAGGCTGCGTGAGCGAAGAAAAGCAAAATGAGCAAATGCAAGAAGAAGCAGTGGAAAATTCAGAAAGTCAAAACAATGAATTAGAAAAAATTCAAGCAGAGTATAATGAGTTAAAAGATACTTATTTAAGAGCAAATGCTGAATTTGAAAATATCAAAAAAAGAATGGAAAAAGAAAAAATTGCAGCAACAATTTATGCAAATGAAAGTTTTGCTAAAGATTTGCTTGATGTAGTTGATGCATTAGAGGCGGCTATTAATGTAGAAGCCAATGATGAATTAAGTTTAAAAATCAAAGAAGGGGTTCAAAACACTTTAGACTTGCTTTTGAAAAAACTTGAAAAACATATGGTTAAAGTAATAGAAGCAGATGGTGAGTTTGATCCAAATTTACATGAAGCGATGTTTCATGTTGAAAGTGCTGATCATGAAAGCAATCATATTGTCCAGCTTTTACAAAAGGGCTATATGATGAATGATAGAGTGATTAGATCAGCAAAAGTTAGTGTTGCAAAATAAAATTTAATAAAAAGGATAAAAAATGGCAAAAGTTATAGGTATAGATTTAGGTACAACAAATTCTTGTGTGAGTGTATATGAAAGAGGCGAGAGTAAAGTTATCCCAAATAAAGAAGGTAAAAACACTACTCCTTCAGTAGTTGCTTTTACAGATAAAGGTGAAGTTTTAGTTGGAGATAGTGCTAAGCGTCAAGCTGTGACTAATCCTGAAAAAACTATTTATTCTATAAAAAGAATCATGGGGTTAATGATCAATGAAGAGGCAGCAAAAGAAGCTAAAAATCGCTTACCTTATCATATCACAGAGAGAAATGGGGCTTGTGCGATTGAAATAGCAGGTAAAATTTATACTCCACAAGAAATTTCAGCAAAAGTTTTAATGAAGTTAAAAGAAGATGCAGAGGCTTTCTTGGGCGAAAAAGTAGAAGATGCGGTTATTACTGTTCCAGCGTATTTTAATGATGCACAAAGAAAAGCTACAAAAGAAGCAGGACAAATTGCAGGATTGAATGTATTAAGAATTATTAATGAACCAACTGCAGCAGCTTTGGCTTACGGACTTGATAAAAAAGAAAGTGAAAAAATTGTAGTTTATGATTTAGGTGGTGGTACATTTGATGTTACTGTGCTTGAAACAGGTGATAATGTTGTAGAAGTTTTAGCAACTGGCGGTAATGCATTTTTAGGTGGTGATGATTTTGATAATAAATTAATCGACTTTTTAGCAAATGAGTTTAAAGATGAAACAGGTATTGATCTTAAAAACGATGTAATGGCTTTACAAAGATTAAAAGAAGCAGCTGAAAATGCTAAAAAAGAATTAAGTTCAGCTAATGAAACTAATATTAATTTACCATTTATCACAGCTGATGCAAGTGGTCCAAAACACTTAACTAAAACTCTAACAAGAGCTAAATTTGAAAGCATGATTGATGGTTTAGTTGCTGAAACTATTAGTAAGATTAACGAAGTAGTAAAAGATGCAGGGCTTGATAAAAGTGAAGTAAAAGAAATCGTTATGGTGGGTGGTTCTACTCGTGTTCCACTAGTACAAGAAGAAGTTAAAAAAGCCTTTGGAAAAGAGCTTAATAAATCAGTAAATCCTGATGAAGTTGTTGCAATAGGTGCAGCGATTCAAGGTGCGGTTATTAAAGGTGATGTTAAAGATGTATTATTGCTTGATGTTACTCCGCTTTCTTTAGGTATTGAAACTTTAGGTGGTGTGATGACTAAAATCATCGAAAAAGGCACAACTATACCAACCAAAAAAGAGCAAGTTTTCTCAACCGCTGAAGATAATCAAAGCGCAGTTACTATCAATGTTTTACAAGGTGAGAGAGAATTTAGCCGTGATAATAAATCTTTAGGAAATTTCAATCTTGAAGGAATTCCACCAGCACCTCGCGGTATGCCACAAATTGAAGTAACTTTTGATATTGATGCAAATGGTATTTTAACAGTTAGTGCAAAAGATAAAGCTACAGGTAAGGCTCAAGAGATTAAAATCACAGGTTCAAGTGGATTAAGTGAAGAAGAAATCAATAATATGGTAAAAGATGCAGAGCTTCACAAAGAAGAAGATAGAAAACGCAAAGAGGCAGTAGAAGCTAGAAATGCTGCTGATAGTTTGGTACATCAAGTAGAAAAGTCTTTAAGTGAGCTTGGAGATAAAGTAGGCGATGATGATAAAGCAAATATTCAAAAAGCTTTAGATGAGTTAAAAGAGACATTGAAAAATGCTAATGCTTCTAAAGAAGAAATCGAAGGCAAAATGAAAGCTTTAAGTGAAGTTTCTCATAAATTAGCAGAAAATATGTATAAAAAAGAAGAACCAAACGCTCAAAAGAAAAAAGACGATGATGTAATCGATGCTGAAGTTGAGTAAAAACTAAACTAGAAGCCTTGCGCTTCTAGTTTAATCAATATATTTTTTACAATCTTCCTTAAAATAATTTCTATCAAATCTTGCAAAATTATCATTATTTGGCACTTTATAGCATTCACTGAAATTTTTAGCCTTAAGAATTTTGACATAAAAACTAGGAATGGCTATGTTGTTTTTAATGCGTTTTGGCTTATCATCATAAAGTATTAAATTTAAGACTTCTAATTCTTTATTTTTCTTTGCTAAATATCTTTCTCTTTGTTCGATTTCATTCCAAATTTCTGCATTAATATCTTTTTTTTGCGGAGTTATGTTGCTCATTAAAAAAGTACTAAGTTGAGCTTGTGGGGTTGCATTCATGGATTGATTTGGCACGACATGCCCTCTTGTATAGCCACTTCTTAGATAATCCTCCCAATAAGTTCTGTATTTTTTAGGTATATTGGTATCTTCTTGAAATCTTGGGCGTTTTTTGATGTGCCCTTGATTTAAAATTTTAGCTTCTAGTTTATAAGCAATTGCCTTAGTGCCTTTATAATTATAATCATAACAATTAATATAATAATATTTATCCATCAATAAAGAGCAGTCTTTAAAATAAGCTTTAAAGCTAGGATGCAATTCATATTGAGTATAAGCAAAAGAGCTTAAAGCTAAGGCACAAAGTGTTAAAACTTTTTTCATGCTAAAAGCTTTCTTACCATTTCATTAAGTCTTTTACCATCAACGCTTGCGCCAAAAGCTGCTTTAGCTTCTTTCATCAAAACACCTTGTTCTTTTAAAGAGCTAATTTGTAATTTATCTATAAGTTTTTTTAGCTCACTTTCTAATTCCTCATCGCTAAGTTGTTTTGGTAAATAAGCACTTAAAATAGCTACTTCTTGGAGTTCTTTTTGTGCTAAATCTTCTCTAGAGCCTTTAGAAAAAGCCAAAGCTGCTTCATTTCGTTTTTTAATCTCGCTCGCAATGATTTTGTATATTCTTTCATCACTAAGCGTAATTCTCTCATCAACTTCTATTTGTTTAAAGCTAGCATTAAGCGTTCTTAAAGTGTTTCTTTTGAAGTCATCTTTGCTACGCATAGCTTCTTTAATATCTTCTAAAATTTGATCTTTTAAACTCATTTTTTCTCCTTTAAAATTTGATATTTTTAAAATGTGCTATACACACACCTTCTCTAACACCATCATCAATCACAATGAGCTTTTGTTTATTAAATAAAGCAAAAAGTATCATTGAGCCTGCTATGAGGTATTTTTTTCTATTTTCTCCAAGATAAATTTTAGCTTTTTCTTGTTCTAAATTCCAAATTTTTAATGCAAAATCAAAAAAATCTTTGCGTTTGAGTATTTTGCCATTTACACTTTCTTCTAGATAATCTTTGTATTTTATGTTTTGTTTATAAGCACAAAGTGTGGTGGGTACTCCTGAATTTAGTATGAAAAAAATTCCTTTTAATTTTATATCTTTACTAAGATCAAAAGCTTTTAAGGCAAGTTGTTTTAAATGCGTAGGATAGGGGCTTAGATGAATTTTTAATTTTTCATCTTTAATACGCATAAGATTTTGTGGATATTTTTTAAAAAATCTTACATAAGCACTTGGTTTTATAGCTTTAAAATGCATTCTTTCATAAAAACTAATAATTCCAAAATCATAACTTTTGCTAAACTTTTCATTTGAAATTTCACAAGAAGCACCACCTAAATCACAATAGTTTAGGTCTTTTTTAAAAAGCTTAAGAGCTTTAAGACGCTCTTGCATACCTAAAATACTTAGTTTTGCTTCGGTTTTTGCATCGATTAATTTTACATCAAGTTTAAATTCTTTTTGAATTTTTTCAAAAATAAACTCAGTATTTTTTGCTTTTCTAAAAGCAGCTGTGGCGACTGCTTTGGCTTGACTTAAGTCATAATTTTTTTCTTTTAAGATTTTTAAAGCATTAAAAATTCTTTCTATGGCTTCATCACTAATGATATCATTTTGCATATTTTTAGCTGCCCCTATGATAAATTCTTCGCTTTTTAATTTATTAAAATTCTCATCCATTAAAACAGCTCTTAATGTATTTGAACCCATATCAATACCTAGCACTAGCTCTCCTTAAAAAATTTAAAGTATAATAGCAAAAAACTTATAAGGAAAACTTATGCTTTTAGGGGTTAATATCGATCATATAGCAGTTTTAAGAGAAGCTAGAAAAGTAAATGATCCTGATTTGCTTGAAGCTGCGTTTTTGAGTGCAAATTTAGCTGATCAAATCACTATCCATGTGAGAGAAGATCGTCGCCATGCTAATGAGTTTGATTTAGAAAATATCTTAAAATATTGCAAATGTGTAGTGAATTTAGAATGCTCTATTGATATGATAGAATATGCTTTAAAATACAAACCCTCACGCGTTACTTTAGTACCTGAAAAAAGACAAGAGCTTACAACAGAAGGTGGTTTAAATTTAGATAATGAAAAACTACAAGAAGTTATTAATGCTTTAAAGCAAGAGCAAATCGAAGTTTCTTTATTTATTGATCCAAATTTAGAAGATATTAAAAAATCATCTTCTTTAAATGCTGATTTTATAGAGCTTCATACAGGCTTGTATGCTAATATTTATAATGCACTATATACTAATATCAATCAAACTTCTTATGCATTGCCTGAATTAATTTTAAGTAAAAATGAACTCAAAAAGCTTTTAGAAAATGAACTCCAAAGATTAAGACAAAGTGCAAGTTTGGCTAAGAGTTTAAATTTAAGAGTAGCAGCTGGTCATGGGCTTAATTATAAAAATGTAAAAAATATTGTAGATATTTTAGAGATAGAAGAGTTAAATATAGGACAAAGTATAGTAGCAAGATCAGTTTTTGTGGGCTTAGAAAAAGCTATATTGCAAATGAAAGCTTTGATTAAAAGATGAAAAAAATTGCTATTAGCATAGGGGATTTAAATGGCATAGGTATGCAAATTTTATTAGCTTGTCACGATGAGTTAGTAAAAATTTGCGAGCCTTATTATTTTGTACATTATGAATTATTTCAAAAAGCAAATAAATTTTTGAAAATAAATCCTAAATCTAAAATCAATTTAGTTGAAATTTCTAATGCATTAAAACCACATTTTGTCTTTAAAGAAGAAAAAGAAAATTTTTTAATTTATGAGTTTTCATATCAAGCTAGTAAAATTATTGATTTTGATTTTGAGTTAAATCCTGCAAATTTAGACGCTAAAAGTGGAGCTTATTCTTTTTTAAGTTTTGAAGGAGCTAGTTATTGCACGCATTTGTTTTTAGATGCTTTGGTAACTTTACCGATTAATAAAAAAACTTGGCAAATAGGGGGAGTGAGTTATAAAGGTCATACTGAGGCACTAAGAGATTTTTTCAAACAAGATGCTATTATGATGTTAGGGTGTGATGAGCTTTTTGTGGCTTTGTATACTGAGCATATGGCTTTAAGAGATGTTTATAAAAAGATTAAGGCTTTTAAACTTGCACAATTTTTAATTAATTTTTATCAATGCACTTTATTTGAAAAAATTGGTGTTTTAAGTTTTAACCCTCATGCAAGTGATAATGGCGTAATAGGCGGAAAAGAAGAGCAGGAAATAAAAAAAGCTATAAGAATGGCAAATGTATTTTTAAAAGATTGTGCGTTAAATTTGCAAAATTTAGAAAATGAAGATTTTTTAAGTCAAAAAGAAAAAGAACTTTCTTGTAAGGAAAATATTTATTTAAGTGAGCCTTTGGTGGCTGATAGTGCTTTTACTCCTTTTGCACTAAGTAAATGCAAGTATTTAGTGAGTATGTACCATGATGTAGGCTTAGCGCCTTTAAAGGCTTTGTATTTTGAAAAAAGTATTAATGTGAGTTTAAATTTACCTATAATTCGCACTAGCGTTGATCATGGAACAGCTTATGATAGGGCTTATAAAAATGAAAAAATTAATTTACAAAGTTATATGCAAGCAGTGAAATCTGCTTTGCAATTTTTAAAAATCAAAGAAAAAACTAAGTAAAAGTTACTAAAATTAATTCATTAAAATAAATTCTTAAGGAGAATGCTTGAGTAAAGATAATGCTATTGCATTTTTTATTTTTATTGTGAGTGTTTTATGCTTTTTTGTTTGGGGGTATAATTATATTCCTAATAATTCCATGATATTATTTATCCTTGCTAGTGTATTTGGTATTTTCATGGCCTTTAATGTCGGTGGTAATGATGTTGCAAATTCATTTGGTACTAGCGTGGGTGCTAAAACAGTTACTATAAAACAAGCTTTGATTATTGCAGCGGTATTTGAATTAAGCGGGGCTGTATTTGCAGGAGGAGAAGTAACAAATACTATAAGAAGTGGTATAGTAGTTTTACCTGATGGAATTAATCCTATGGTATTTGTATGCGTAATGCTCTCAGCTTTATTAAGTTCAGGAATTTGGCTTTTTGTAGCGACTAAAAAAGGACTTCCAGTTTCTACTACTCATAGTATTATAGGAGGTATTGTAGGTTCAAGTATTGCTATGGGTTTTGTATTTTTTGATCAAGATCAAGCATTATCTATGGTAAATTGGAATGGTATTTATAAAATAGCTATGAGTTGGATTATTTCGCCTTTGCTTGGTGGGCTTGTGGCGTATTTAATTTATGCTTATATTTATAAAAAAATTCTAAAGCCATCAGAAGAAATAACTCTTGTGGTAAAAGAAATCAAAAAAGAAAAAAAAGCATTTAAAGAAGAATATTTTAAAAATTTAAAAAACAAAAGCCAAGAAGAGCAAATCAAAGAACTTAGCGCTATTGTTTTAGATGATGATGAAAAAAGAAGTGAATATAAGTTAAAAATTAAAGAATTAAAAGAAAAAGAAAAAAACATAGATGTTTTCTCAAGAATGAAATTTCATGTTCCTTTAATAGCAGGTGTAGGTGCATTGACTATTGCTTCTATGTTTTTATTTAAGGGTTTAAATAATGTTTCTACTTTAGATGTAATGCAAAATTTATGGATAGTTTCGATTATTTCTATTTTTGCTTATATTGTTACTTTAGCAGTTGTGAGATTGATGAAAAAAACTCAGGTTAATAAAACCATAGAAAAGATTTTTTCGTGGTTTCAAATTTTTACTGCTTCAAGTTTTGCTTTTTCACATGGAGCTAATGATATAGCCAATGCTCTTGGACCATTTGCTGCAATTTTAGATGTGCTTAAAAATAACACCATTAATCCTAGCTCACCAGTGCCATTTGCTGTGATGCTTATGTTTGGTATAGCTTTAGTTATTGGGCTTTGGTTTTTAGGTAAAGAAGTTATTCAAACTGTGGGTTCAAAACTTGCTGAAATTAAACCAACAACAGGCTTTAGTGCTGAACTTGGTGCAAGTATTGTTATACTTTTAGCCACTCAACTTGGAATTCCAGTTAGCTCAACCCATATTTTAATTGGTGCAATTTTAGGTATAGGAGTATTTAATAAAGATGCTAAATGGGCTATGATGAAACCTATTGGTTTAGCATGGGTGATTACTTTACCAGTTGCTGGAATTCTTTCAAGTATTATTTTTATTATCTTTGTAAATACAATCTTATGAGTTTAAACTCATAAGATGTTTTTTAGCTTCATCTAAATTAGAACTATTGATAAAATAATCAATTTTTGAAGGTTTTTTATATACTTTATCATAATATTCAAAAAGCATTTTTACACAAAGTTCTAAATTGTTTTCTTCATAATTTTGACAAAGTCTTAGTTTAAAATCCTTGCTAATATAAGGTGATATTTTTTCAACACATTGATAAAATACTTTTTTATCCATTGGAGTATAGTTTTTTAAAACTCTTTGAATGCGTAAATTCATATCACACTCACACCAAATTTTCTTAGCTTTTTGCATGCTATTGTATAAATTTAGCGGGATAGTTAAATTTCCAATTTGTCTGCTTTCAGCTTCTATAAAACAAGTTTTATAAGTATAATCTTTTAAAAAATAAAACAATTCATCTTCAAAGGCTTTTTGGCTTGGTTGTTCTCCATAAATTTTACCAAAACTAGATCCTTGGTGGTTGGCTAGTTTTTCTAAATTTAAAGCATTATCTAAAGTTTGGATTAAATCACTTTTACCACTTGCTGTATTACCACAAAGGCATAAAAACTCAATATTTAAATCTTTTCTAAAAAACTCACTCACATAACTTCTATAGGCTTTGTATCCACCTTCTAATCTTACAACCCTATAACCAAGTTCAGCTAAAATTAAAGCAATAGCTTTTGATCTTTTACCACCCCTTGCACAATAAATTCCCACCAAAGAGCCTATTTTATAATTTTGATAAATTTTATTAATATGCTCACTCATATTTTTGCAAATATAACTTACACCTTTTGCTTTAGCTAAGCCTTTATTTTTCTTATAAAGTGTGCCTATTTCTTCAAATTCATTATCATTGAGTGCGTAGTAATTTTGCGCAGATTTTATATGAGCAAGTTTGTATTCTTTAGGGCTTCTTGCATCAATTAAAAGATCAAAATTAAATTTTAAAAAATTTTCAAAATCAACTTCTTTATACATAGTCTTTAAAAGCTTTGCATAAGGTGATATAAACTTTTTCTAAATCGCTCCCACAAACTCTAGTTTGTCCTATGGTAGTGATAAAATTTGTATCGCCTTGCCATCTTGGGATTAAATGATAATGACAATGTGGTGCTATGCCAGCTCCTGCTGCACTGCCTAAATTCATACCTATATTAACACCCTTAGCATGAAAGTTTTCTTTTAAAATTTTAACCCCAATACGCACAAAATGGCTAATTTCTAGCCATGTATCAGCGCTTAAATCCTCTATATTTTCTAAATGCTCATAAGGGATAATCATAAAATGACCCGGACTATAAGGGTACTTATTCATAATGCCAAAACATTCTTTAGCTCTAAAAATCACCCCAAGTTTTTCATCTTCATTAAGTTCATGCTTACAATGACAAAAAGGGCAAAAATTTTTATCTTTATTGTTAAAATAAACATCCCTCCAAGGTGCGTATAAATACTCCATCAACTCTCCTTTATGCAAGCATGTAGATTTTTAATATTTTTACTTATAAGAGCTTTATTTTTTGGTATCAAAGGTAATAGTTTTTCATCTTCTAGCAAAAAAATTCTAGCTCCAGCTAAAATAGCATTATTAAGGTCATTTTTGCTTTCAAGATAAAAAATGGCCTCTAAACCAAGATGTATTGCAAAATTATAAAGCTTTTTTAGTTGCATGGTTTTTAGCATTTTAGGAAATGCAATAAACGCATCAGCCCCATATACTAAGCTTTCTAAAATTTGATATTCATCAAAAATAAAATCAAATTGCACAATAGGTTTTTCATGATAGCGTCTAAAAAGACTTAAATTTTGTATGTCTTGATTAAGCAAAGGGCTTGTTGGTAAGATGATGGCATCAAAATTTTCATGATTAAAATTTAAATCTTTAGAATATAAAAAATGTGAAAGTTTTCCTTCAAGTAAAAGTGTGTAAATATCTTTAGGATAAAAGGCATTAGAAGCTAGACTTCTACCTAGCATATCATAAGGAAAAATTTCTTTTTTACTTTCAAGAATTTTTTGTGTTTTTGAAAAATGATTTTTTAAATCTATTGCTTTAAACATTTTTCGATGGCCTTTAAATGTTCTTTACTTTCATCTGAGCTTGAAAATTCTTTATCATGCAGTGTTTTTTGCAAAATTTCATAAGCCTTTTTGCAATCTTTAAGTTTATAATATCCCCAAGCTAAAGAATCAAGATAGTAAAGATTTTGTGGTTCTTGTTCAAGCGCCCAGCCTACTAGCTCTATACCTTTGGCTATATCAATATCATATTCAATTAAAGCATAGCCATAGTAATTTTGATATAAAGCATCACTGCGCACATCTACGCTTTGTTCAAATTTTTTCATGATAGAGGCTAGAATTTTTGGGTCCGTGACTTTTTTACTTTTAGGATCCATATGAATTTCAAATTCTAAAACACCTGCCATAGAAAGATATTTTTTATCTTTGCTAAGTTCATAATGTTTTAAAGCTATTTCATAAGCTTTTTCATAATCTTTTGTTTGTGTGTATAAGAAAATTTTAGTATCAGGATCTATGTTATATTTTTGGGTTAAATTTAGAGCCTGAGTATAATTTTTTTCTTGTACTAGTAATTCTATCATAGCGTAGATGTATTTAATATCATTGTTGAGTTTATATAGCTTTTCAAGGGTTTGGATGCTTGCTTTATAATCTTTTTGTTCTTGATAAATTTTTAAAAGTAGGGTGCATGTTTTAAGGGTACAGTGTGAGTTTTTTGCAAATTCTTCTAAGGTCTTTTTAGCTTGGTTGATATTTTTATTTTTGATATTAACTTCAACTATTTTAAGTAATAAATTTTCATGTTCAAAAAGTTTATAAGCAAGATTGTATTGCTCTAAAGCTTTAGTATATAAAGCTTTTTTAGCAAAAATATCGCCTAATATTTCATAATTTCTATAATCTTGTTCTTCTTTAATGAGTTTATAAAGTATAGCTTCAGCTTGTTTATAATCTCCTATTTCAAAAAAATATAAAGCATTTAATCTTGCAATAGCTGTGTGTTCTAAAAAGTCTTTAGAAGCTTTTAAAAGCTCATTTTTTTGTTTTAAATTAGCACTTAAAGCTAAAAGTAAAGCCTTTTGCAAATAAATACTTTCATTATTTTCATGAAATAAATTTGTATAAATATCACATGCTTTTTGAAATTGTCCATGCTCTTCATAAATAAGTGCTTGTAGGATTTTATCTTCACCTTTAGCTAAAGCAAGGCTTGTTAAGATAAAAACTATAATTAGTGAAAGCAAACCCCTATACATTCTTTTTTTAACTCCTCTTTGTGTGTTTTAAAATACTCCCAAAATGGAAAAGTTCTACATTGTTTTGGTCTATGCTTGTAAATTAAACATTTTTTATACATTGTATCAAAAAAAATACAACGATAGCCATTTTCATACTTTGCTTCTTTAAAGCTATATTTAAACCCAACTTTGATGAGGTATTGCTCTTTAAATACTTCAAAGCTTAAATTTAAAAAACTAGCAATAGCTTCTAGTTCTTCTTTGCTAGCATAGATATACCCACTTTCTCCAGTGCAACACTTTCCACCGCATTTTTCACAAGCACTTTCATCAAAAGAATAATCAAAACCTTTTTCACACATCATAGCTTACAGTTCCTGTATTTTCATAAATTTCACTAATTTTTGGATTTAAAACATCATTTTCATACATAAAAAGTGTAGGCATTATCGCACAAGGACTTTTGCTATTTTTTTTAATATGCATTAAAACAAGTCTTGCATTAGTTTGTGTATTAGTATGAACACATTGAAGTGAAACTAGTTTTAATTTAAATTGTTTTAAATAAGCGCAAATTTCATCTATAAAACTTGCCTCATAACACATAAAAAAACTACCATTTGGTTTGATTAAAGTATTTATTTTAGCAAGCATCTTCTCAAGTGGCATAAATTCTTGATATCTTGATATACATAAATGCAAATCTTGGCTTTTTTGTGTATTTTTTTTATAAAATGGAGGATTAGATATTAAAAAATCAAATTTTATATCACTTTTATAGTTTAAAAAGTCTTCACAAATGCCTTGAATTTCAAGTTTATTTTCTTTGGCATTTTTATAGCTTAGTTTGATATTTTGCTCTTGGATATCTAGTAGATAAACTTTTGAATTTGGAAATCTTTGCTTTATTAAAAGTCCTAAAATTCCACAACCACATCCTATATCAAGGATATTTCCTTTTAAATTATATTTAGATAAAAAGTCAAAAAGCAAAAGGCTATCATTATTATAGCGATAGCCTTTTGAGTATTGAAAGAGTTTTAGCATTTATAAAGATGATCGCAGATTTTAAATGAATCATTTAAACCCACTACAATAGAAGCTCCGTTTTTACTCGCTATATCGCCTGCTACGAATAATCCTTTTACATTGCTTTCTTTATTTTCATCAAAGCTTGGCACACCTTTTTCATCAACTTCTATAGAGCATTTTTGTAAGAAATCAAGTGGAGTTGAACCACCAATAGCATAAATGATACGATCATAAATTTCATTTGTGTCATTAGTAAAATTTACTTTAGCTTTACCGCTTTCATCTTCAATGCTAGTTATATCTATGCCAAGTTTTGCTTTTACACTGCCTTGTTCAAAAGCTTTTTGAATATCTTCTAGATTAATATCGTTTAATCTTGAGAAAGTTTCTCTTCTATAGCAAAGCGTCACATCATTATTTTTAGCTAAATCTATAGCGTATTCTGCTGCTGAATTTCCACCACCTACAACTAAGATTTTTTCACCTTGGCTTGCTGAATTTGCATTAAAATTGATGATTTTTGTTAAAGTTATAGGTAAAGTATAGCTTGGTTTATTTGGTTTACCCATTCTACCTATGGCAATAACTGCATTTTTGCAAATATAATTTTCATTTGCGGTGCTAACGATGAAATTTTCTCCATCTTTTTTAACACTTTCAACTTCACTAGAAAGCTTTACTTCAAGATTATACTCTTTGATAGCATTTTGGAAAGTTTCTATCGTACTTTCTCTAGTTCCATCTTCAAAATTTATATGCCCGTGATTTGTGCTATCACAACCTTTATAAGCTTTATCTACTCTTTTGCCTTCTTTGTAAAATTTTACTAATGTTTGACAAATCGCATCAGCTTTTTCTAAAACAATAACTTCTTTATTTTTTATTTTAGCTTCTACTCCCGCTGCAATACCTGCAGGGCCAGCACCAATAACTACCATATCAAAAATTTTCATTATTTCCCTTTTTTCAGTATTTTAATGTGTAAATGTATCAAAAAAATGATAATGAAATATAAAAATTTATAGATAATTTTAATTTTTTGTAGAGTTTTTGTTTTTATTGCAACTCATTTAATTAAAAAAAATTTTTAAAAATTATCTTAAGTGTGTAAAAAAATATATCAATTTAAAATTTTTATGCAAAATTATCTATATTTAGATTAAAAAATAAAAAAATCATATATAGTATAAAAAAGGAGGTTTTTAATGTATGAAAATAAAGAGCAAAGTTTAAAAAATAATTTTTTTACATTATTGTTATTATCTTTTTGTGGATCTATTATTTATGGTTTGCCTTATTTTAGAAAATATTATTATGATGATTATATGAGTCTTTATCATTTAAATAATTTTGAAATGGGGCTTTTGGGTAGTGCTTATGGATTGCTTGGTTTGTTTTCTTATGCCTTAGGAGGGTATTTAGCAGATCGTTTTGCGCCAAAAAAATTATTGATTTTTTCTTTAATTGCTACAGGGCTTGGTGGTTTGTTGCATTTATATTTTACTTCTTTAAATGCACTTTTGATTATTTATGGAATTTGGGGGATTACTTCATTATTAACTTTTTGGCCTTCTTTGATGAAAATAGTAAGAAGCTTGGCAAATTCTAAAGAACAAGCAAAAGCTTATGGAATTTTTGAAGGTGGTAGAGGTGTTGTTGGTGCTGCGCATTTGGCTATAGCTACAAGTATTTTTGGATATTTTCAAACAAAAGCTTTAGCCGCGCAAGGTATAGAAATGGTTATTATTTTTTATTCTATAGCTCCTATTGCAAGTGCTGTTTTATTATTTTTTCTCTTAAAAGATGAGGTTAATGAACAAAGTGAGAAGATTAAAATCAAAGATTTAGTTTTTCTTTTGAAAAATTCTGCTCTTTGGCTTGTGGTTGCTATTACTTTTTGTACCTATTTTTTTAATATGAGCTTTTATTATTTTACTCCTTATGCAAGTAATGTGATAGGAGCTTCTGCTGTTTTTGCAGCTATTTTAACAGTATTAGCTCAATACATTCGTCCTGTTTCTTCTGTGGTAGGTGGGTTTATAGCAGATGGATATGGAAAGGCTAAAATAATGATGATAGGCTTTATTTTAATGGGAATTGGTGTTATTTTTTTAATGCTTAGTTCAAAATTAAATGGATTTTTGCAAATGAGCGTTTTAACTTCTGCTTGTGTGGTAATTTATGTAGCTATGTATTCTAATTTTGGAATTTATTATTCTTTACTTAGTGAGGGAAAAATTCCTATTCATTTAGCAGGTATGGCCATAGGTATTGTATCTACTTTTGGATATTTACCTGAGGTTTTTGCACCTTTGCTTGCTGGAGATTTATTAGATAGATATCCAGGTGTAAAAGGTTTTCATATATATTTTACTATTATGATAGCTATGGCTATTTTGGGTGTAATGTTTTGTTTGATTTGGATTAAAAAATACAATAAAAAGGAGATGAAATGAAGGAAATTGTTTTTAACTTTAAAAACAAGGTTAGAGTAATAGAAAATGAATGGATAGTTTTAAAAGATGGCACTAAGCTTTCATCACGAATTTGGCTTCCTCAAGTAAAAGAAAAAGTTCCTGCTATATTAGAATACATTCCTTATAGAAAAAATGATGGAACAAGGGGCAGAGATGAGCCTATGCACGGATATTTTAGTGGTAATGGCTATGCGGTTGTTAGGGTTGATATTAGAGGAAGTGGGGAATCTGATGGTTTATTAGAAGATGAATATTTAAAACAAGAACAAGATGATGCCTTAGAAGTCATTGAGTGGATTGCAAAGCAAGAATGGTGTGATGGGAATATTGGTATGATGGGTAAATCTTGGGGTGGCTTTAATTCTTTACAAGTTGCAGCAAGAAAACCTAAAAATTTAAAAGCAATTATAGTAGTAGGTTTTACTGATGATAGGTTTAATGAGGATATTCATTATAAAGGTGGATGTTTACTTAATGATAATTTTTGGTGGGGTAATATTATGCTTGCATATCAATCGCGCTTTGTTGATCCAAAAATTGATTCAAATGGTAGAAATAAATGGCTCAATAGGCTTGAGAATATGCCTTTATGGCCCGCATTGTGGCTTGAGCATACTTTAAAAGATGACTATTGGAAGCATGGATCTGTTGGAGAAAATTATGATGATATACAAGTTCCTGTTTTTGCATTAGATGGGTGGGCTGATTCTTATACTAATCCTGTTTTTACTCTAATGAATGCTTTGAAAGTTCCAAAAAAAGCTATCGTTGGTCCTTGGGCTCATGTTTATCCTCATGATGGATCTCCTTTGCCTGCAATGGGTTTTTTACAAGAAGCACTTAAATGGTGGGATAAATGGCTTAAAAATGAAGAAAACGATGTGCTTGAAGCTCCTATGATACAAGCATATATTGAAAATAGCTCTAAGCCAAATTCAAAAACAGAGAAAGTAGAAGGTCGTTTTGTTGCTTTAAATGATTTTAAAAATGATATTAGCTATAAAAAATACTATTTAAATCCGTATAAACTAACATGCAAAAAATCAAGTGAATTTATCAAAATTAACACTCCATTAAATCATGGGCTTTTATCCGGAGAATGGATGGGGGCTGGTGTTTTAGGAGAAAGTCCTAGTGACCAAAGGCTAGATGATGGGATGGCGGTTGTTTTTGAAAGTGATTTTTTAGAACAAGATTTAGATATTTTGGGTTTTCCAGTTTTAAATGTAAAAATTGCAAGTGATCAAGAAAAAGCTATGCTCTTTGCTCAGCTTAGTGAAGTTAGAGCTGATGGTTTTGTAAAAAGAGTAAGTTATGGAGTGATCAATCTTGCATTAAGTGATGATAAAGAGCAATTTGTACCTTTAAAAAAAGATGAATTTATCCAAAAGCAAATCAAACTTGATGCTTGTGGATATAGATTTGCTAAGGGTTCTAAGATAAGATTATCATTAGCAAATTCTTTTTGGCCTATGTTTTGGCCTATGCCAAAAATTTCAACATTAACTTTAGATCTAAATGAGTGTGAATTTAATTTACCATGTTTTAGTGGTCAAGATAGCGATAAAATCAATATGCAACCACAAAGTGCTCCTTTAACTCCAATAACACTTTTAGAAGAAGGTAGGGTAGATAGAAGCATTTCTTATGATATTTTAAATGATACTTGGACTTGTATTACAGATGGTGTTGGTGGAGTTTTTGGAGAAGGTGTTTATAGATTTGATGAGGTTGATGTTTTAGTAAAGCACAATTTAAAAAGAGAATTAAAACTTCAAAATGAAAACCCATTAAGTGCAGAGTATACTATTACTCAAACAATGCAAATAGGACGCGAGGGTTGTATGATGGAGGCTGATATAATCTTAACGCAAACTAGTGATTTGGAGTATTTTTATATTAAAGGAAAAATAGCAGTCAAAGAAAACGATAAGCTTGTTTTTGATAAAAAATATGATTATAAAACTAAAAGAAATAGTTTGTAAAATTTCCCAAAGTAAAATTACTTTGGGAATTAATTTTCTTGTAAGATTTTAGCTAAATCTTTAGCGCCTTTTAAATCTACTTTACCAGAGCCTAAAAGTGGAATTTGTTCTACTTTAAAATATTTACTTGGTTTAAAAATAGCAGGCATAGTAGAGTTTTTAATCGCTTCGCAAATTCCATCAAAGTCTTGCTCTTGACATTCTACTAATAAGCATACCATTTCACCTTTTTTATCATCATCTAGCGCAACTGCGCAAAATTTTACTATATCTGTATTGATAAATTTAGCAATTTCTTCTTCTAAAGCTCCTAAAGATATCATTTCTCCACCAATTTTTGCAAAACGAGAATAACGATCTACTATATATAAAAAGCCATCCTCATCTACATGACCTTTATCGCCGGTATTATACCAGCGTATACCATCGATTTCTTTGATAACTTCATCGGTTTTTTCTTTATTGTTTAAATAACCCACCATAACCTGATGGCCACCAATGAGTATTAATCCATCTTCTCCATGATTTAAACTTTCATAAGTAGATGGATCTACTATGCGTATAGCACTTCCTGGTAAAGGCATACCTACGCTACCTTCTTTATTTGCACGGTGTAAAATCCAATAATCAGGATCAAATTTATTTGGTAAGTTTACACTTGCAACCGGAGTGGTTTCAGTAGCTCCATAACCTTCAAAAATAGGTTTTTTAAATTTCATTTCAAAGGCGCTTCTTACTTCACTTTTGAGTTTTTCAGCACCTGAGACGATAATCCTTAAGCTTTCAAACATAATCGCATCAAGTTTTTTATTTCTTGCATAAATACCTAGAAAAGTTGAAGTAGCACACATAATGCTAACATTATTTTTTACTATAGCTTTTGCTACACCTAGCGCATCTGTTGGATCAGCATGTGTTATGCTTTTAATCCCTTCTAATAAAGGCATAAAAGTAGTTACAGTTAATCCAAAAGCATGAAAAGGTGGTAAAGAAGATAAGACAACATCTTCATTTTTTGCACATAATACATCTGAAATTTGAGCTATATTGCTTAAAATATTACGATTATTTAGCATTACTCCTTTAGGTGTTCCCTCGCTACCACTACTAAATAATATAGCAGCTATGGCAAGGTTTTGTTTGTTAGGTGCAAATAATGCTTTTATTAAACAAGTAGGTAAAATACTTACTAAAGCAAGCATAGAAAAGATTTTGAGTTTTTGTTTTTTAAAGCTTGTGATAATATCTTCCATAAAAATGATTCTAACATGCTCTTCAAATTCTAGTTTTATACCTTTATTTTCTAATTTTTCCATAAATTTTCTAGAAGTATAAATTTGTTGAATTTGAGAACTTTGAATGGCTTGATTAATCGCTTTTACACCTGCTGTGAAGTTTAAATTTACCACGATTTTATTTGCAAGTAATACAGCTAGATTGCAAAGAGAACTAGCCATAGAAGCAGGGAGTAAAATTCCCACGCATTCTTCTTTTGGAGCATAGCTTCCTTGGGTAGGTTGTATATTTAGCTCATGTGATCTATCTTTTATGAAAGAGCTAAAAACTAAACTTAAAGCAAGCATTTTTCTATAGGTAATACCACCTATTAAAGGATCAACAATAGCTATTTGACTTAAATTTCTTTTAGCGCTATCTATCCAAGCTCTGGCTATAGTATGCATACTTTCACATTGAGATTTCCAAGCAATAAATGAAAGTTCAAAAACCTTTGTTTTAACCACTTCTTTTTTAGTGTGTATTGGCAAGCTTTTTCCAAAAGCAATAGCGATTTTTCTTTTGCTTATTTTGCGGTTTCTTGCTGAAAATTCTTCATCACTTCTTGAAAAAGCACTTCCCCAAAGTCCTCTAATATAAAAAGGTAAAATCACTCCATCTTGTTCTTCTAATTTTGAGCAAACTAACTCAAATCCGCCTTTAAATTCATTAAGCTGCCCATGGCGTGAAAGTACTCCTTCTGGGAAAAGGCAAACTAAATTTCCGTTTTTAATATGCATAGCAATAAGCTCTAAACTTGATTTACTAGAAGCACTTGAAACAGGAATAACTCCAAATTTATCAAGAAAAATTCTAATATACCACTTAGAATAAATGCTTTTTTCCATAACAAAATAAATTTTTCTTGGTATAGCCATTTGCACAATAGCCCAATCTATAAAAGATATATGATTACCAAGCAATAATGCTCCACCTTTTTCAGGAATATTTTCAAAACCTTCTACTAATAAACGGTAGCGTTGAAAAAACGCTATACTCATTAATAAACGCACTAAAGAAAAAGGCAATTTACTTAACACATAAATGCTTCCAAAAAATGCTACAGCGATGATAAAATAAAACAAATTTATCACTTCAAATTCAGCATAAGCAGCAAAAGTAGCTAGTGTTAAAAAGCCTAACATAAAAATATTTTGTATGAAATTGTTTCCTGCTAAGACTTTTCCTAGTTCATTTTCTTTTGCATGAAATTGTATGAGAGAATTTAAAGGTATGATAAAAAATGCCCCGCTTAAACCAAAAATAAAAAACACTACACTATAACTTAGTAAGTTTTCTAAAAATGGCATTAAAATGCTCATTAGAAAAATCCCTAAAGCACCTAGTGGTATAAGGCCTAATTCGATGTAATTTTTAGAAAACTTACCACTAATAAGCGATCCTATAATCACTCCTATACCAGAAAAAGCTAAAGAGCATTGTACATAAAAGGTATTTTCTATAAAAAGATCGTTTTTTGCATATACAGGAAAACTCACTAAATAAAGTTGCGATATGGCCCAAAAAAGTGAAATTCCTACAATACAAAGCCAAATGATTTTATGAGAAAATATTGTTTTTAAATTAGAGGCTAAAAGCTTTCCTTGGAAATATTGTTTTTTATCAAAACCTAAACTTTTATCTTCTTCTTTTAGACTAGGAAGTTTATAAGCTAAAAAAAGCTCTAATAAAGCAAAAGCTATTAATACAAAACCCAAAGGTGCAATTTGTGCTAAAATATCTGAAGGAGTGTTAAAATTTGGATCAAAAAGCATTTCAAAGCTTAGAG